>JAUNKI010000033.1:12457-15174 GCA_030532815.1 Leptotrichiaceae bacterium | reverse complement strand
AGAAATATCAAAAATACCGAGAAATTCCTATGAAGAAAAGGAAATAAGCGATTATCTCATAAAATTCGGAAAGGAACATAACCTTGAATGTTATCAGGATGAAGTTAATAATGTTATTTTACGTAAAAAAGCGAGCAAGGGTTATGAAAATGCTCCCGGAGTTATTTTACAGGGACATATGGACATGGTATGGGAAAAAACCGAAGACAGTAACCATGATTTTAAAAAAGACTCTATTGACTTAATAGTTGACGGAAATATTTTAAAAGCGAATAAAACTACACTGGGAGCAGATAATGGTATTGCAGTGGCAATGATGATGGCTATTGCTGAAAACAATGATTTGAAACACGGTCCTCTGGAATTTCTGATTACCACTTCAGAGGAAATTGATTTGGGAGGTGCATTGGCTCTTAAACCGGAAATATTAAAAGGAAAAATGCTTATTAATCTTGATTCCGAAGAAGAAGGAATACTGACGGCGGGATCGGCAGGAGGAGAAAATATTGATATTCTTCTTCCATATAAAAAAGAAGATATAAAAGGCAAGTTTACCTACAAAATAAAATTACAGGGATTTTCAGGAGGACATTCAGGAGCTGAAATCCATAAAAATAAGGAAAATGCCAACAAAGCAATAAATAAAATTTTAAAATTCATAAATGAAAAAGCTGACATACATATGGTTTCAATTTCAGGAGGAAGTAAGGATAATGCCATTCCCAGAGTTGCCGAAACTGTAATTACATCATTTGAAAACATAAAAGTAATTATTGAAAATGCTATAGATGAAATCAAAAAGCTGTATATAAAATCCGAACCTCATACTGAAATTTCAGTAGAAGAAATTCCTGTTGTCAATAAAGTAATCGAAAAAGAAATTTTAAATAAATATATTAATTTGACAGAAGAAATACCTACAGGGGTATACAGCTGGATGAAGGAATATCCCGAAATAGTCGAAGCTTCGGATAATCTGGCAATAGTAACAACTGAAGATGAAATTATAAGACTGGCAATATCCATGAGAAGTTCAGAACCTGAAATACTTGATAAACTGAAAAATTCCATAGTATCAATTGCAGAAAAATATAAAGGAAATTATGAGTTTTCATCAAAATATCCTGAATGGAGATACCGTCCTGACTCACCTTTGAGGGAAAAAGCCGTAGAAGTGTGGAAAATATTCACGGGAAAAGATATGAAAGTAGAAGTAATACATGCGGGACTGGAGTGCGGAGCTATTTATCATAATTATCCGGATATAGATTTTATAAGTATTGGTCCTGATATGTGGGATGTCCATACACCTGACGAAAAACTGGATATTGCCTCTACAGGGAAAATTTATGATTATGTTGTAAAATTATTGGAAGAATTAAAATAATCAGATAAAACGGGAGGGAAACAGTGGAAGAATATGAAAAAGTTTATAAGGTACTCAATAAATTGAGCATTCCATTTGAAATTATCGAGCATCCTGCTGCGATGACTACTGAAGAAGCTGATAAATATGTTGAAGGGATTGAAGGAGTACTTACAAAGTCTCTCTTTCTCACAAATAATAAAAAAACGGCTTATTATCTTCTTATTATGGACGACAGAAATCGTCTGGATATGGAAAAATTTACAGAGATAACAGGAGAGAAGCGTCTGAAATTTGCTTCTTCTGAAAGTCTTTTTAAGAAAATGGGTCTTCAGCCCGGTACCGTTTCAATTTTCGGTCTTATAAATAATTCCGAAAAGGATATAAATATATATTTTGAAACAGAAATTCTGAAAGAAAGAAGAATGAGTTTTCATCCTAATGACAATACGAAGACTTTGTTTTTACTAACAGAAGATATTTTGAAATTTATAATTTCAGAAGGATTTGAATATAAGGAAGTGAATTTATAAAGAATTTTATATTTTTTGAAAAAGATAAATTAGGGGCTGTTTCATAGGTCAAAAAATAATTTTCCGACTATAAATATTATATATATTTTTTTTAAAAATTAAAAAATATTATTTTATAAAATAGACAAATATATAAAATTTATGATCGGATATGTTTTGGTGCCTTATGAGACAGCTTCTAATTTTTTTAAAAAAAATTTGAAATACACTTGCTTTTTTAAAAAAATGAGGTATATTTATATTAAGGGAATTATGTAAGCGGTTACATTTAAAATTTAAGTAAAGAAACGGAGGTGATAAAGTGAAAAAAGCTCTTGTAATAGGAAGTCTGAATATGGACATGACTGCAAAAGTTGAAAAACTTCCTAAACTGGGAGAAACGATTTTCAGTAATGAATTTTACGAAAGTTGCGGAGGTAAAGGAGCAAATCAGGCAGTAGCAATTGCAAAACTGGGAATGAAAACCGATATGATAGGAATGGTCGGAAATGATCCCCAAGGAGAAAAACTTATCGAAAATCTTATTAAACACAATGTCGGAGCCGATAACATAATAAAAAATGATGAATTGACAGGAAGAGCTATCATAACAGTTGATAAAAACGGAAATAATAATATTATAGTTATTCCCGGCAGTAATTTCAAAATTACAAAAACACATATACAGAACAAGGAAAAAACAATATCTGAAAGTGATATCGTGATATTACAAAATGAAATTCCTACAGATGTTGTTGAATTTTCTTTGAAAAAAGCAAAAGAACTGAATAAGATTACTATATTCAATCCTGCTCCTGCGACGGAACTTTCTCCTTTAA
>JAUNKI010000033.1:0-12414 GCA_030532815.1 Leptotrichiaceae bacterium | reverse complement strand
CAGATTATCTGATATTAAATGAAACTGAAACTGAGGAAATTTTCGGAATAAACATAGATGATAAAGTCTATATAGGAAAAATTTTTCATAAAAAAAAGGAACACAATATCAGAAATATAATTCTTACATTAGGGGAAAAGGGAAGTGTACTGTTTGATAAAGATGATAATATCAAAAAATATGATGCCTATGAAGTGAATGCAGTGGATACAACTGCTGCAGGTGATTCATTTATCGGAGCATTTGCACTTAAAATATGTGAAACGGATAATCCGGATCTTGCCATAAAGTATGCAACTGCTGTTGCTGCCATTGTGGTAACAAAACAGGGAGCACAGGATTCTATACCTACAGTGGAAGAAATTGAAGAATTTATAAAATTGAATAGTTGAAATCACGGAAATCAATTTTATAAAAAATAAAATGTAAGCGGTTACAAATGGATATTCTTGAAAATTTTAAATACCTAACAGCAAAGCAAACAGCAACTTTGAAATAGTTATAATAAATTATAAATTTTGGAGGTAAAAAATGCGTAAGATAGCTTTAGGGGCATTAGCAATTGTATTATTAATGTTCGGATGTTCAAAGGACAACACAGGTAAAAATTCAGAAATGAAAAATGAAAACAGTACTTCGGGTGTTGCTGTTACAGAGGATTTAAAAGATCCTGATACAGCGGACGGCATAGAATTTCAAACATTGAGAGATCAGTTAGGTCCTATTCCGAAAATTGATTCGGAAATAAAATTGGGAAGCGTATCAAAAGCTTTTGAAAATGAATATTGGAGAACAATAAAGGAAGGAGAGGAAATAGGCGAGAAGTTTTTTTCCGATAACGGTTATTCCGTAACTATGGAAATAAAGTCTGCACAGGGAGAGGGAGATGAACAGGGACAACTTTCAATAGTAGATGATATGGTAAATAAAAAATTTACTGCTCTTCTTTTATCTCCTATATCAGACGGTAACCTAATTCCTGCGGTGGAAAAGGCTAAAAAGGCTAAAATTCCTGTTATAAATGTAAATGACGGAGTTATAAAAAATACCGATATATTTGTCGGACCGAGAATAATTCAGGAAGGGGAAAATGCTGCGGCATGGATAGCTGGAAAATTAAATAATACAGGTGAAGTGGCAGTTGTTATAGGTATGCCGAAAGCATATGCCGCAAGACAGAGAACAATAGGATTTGAAAACTGGATAAAACAGAATGCTCCTGACATAAAAATTGTTGAAAAACAAAATGCCGACTGGGACAGAGCCAAAGCGAAAGATATGGCTGACATTTGGATAAAGAAACATCCTAATTTAAAGGCTATTTTTTGTAATAATGATGTAATGGCCTTAGGAGTTCAGGAAGCAGTAAATGCTTCAAAGAAGGATATACTGGTAGTAGGTGTTGACGGAATAGGAGAAGCCTATGAATCGATTAAAAAAGGTGAAATGGATGCTACAATTGATGTATTTCCTAAAATACACGGACAGATATCCGTAGAAATGGCAATAAGATTATTGAGCGGACAGAAGTTACCGAGAGTTATATGGACTCCTCAGGCAGTTATCGATCAGAGTAATGTAAATAAAACAGCTGAAGAAATAATAAACTGGAAATTGCCTGAATTGTCAAAATAACCCGTTAATGAGGTGAACCATGGAACGAAAAATTGTAGAATTCAGAAATATAAGTAAAATTTTTCCGGGAGTCAGAGCTTTGAGTAATGTAAGTTTTGACATAAAAAAAGGTGAAATTCATGCTTTAATGGGAGAGAACGGAGCGGGAAAATCTACATTATTAAATATTTTACACGGAGTGTATACTGACTATTCCGGAGATATTATTATCAACGGACAGAAAATAGAATTTAAAAATGCACATGATGCCATAAAAAAAGGTATTTACAAAGTGCATCAGGAAATCAGCTTAGTAGAAGAACTTTCAATAGGACAGAATATAGTTCTGGGGTCGGAACCTTTAAAAAACGGTTTTATTGATTATAAAACTTTACATAAAAAAGCAAATGCAGTTTTAAAAAGACTGAAATGTGCATTTAAAAGTGAAGATTCTCTGAATGGTCTGAGTATGGGTGAAATGCAGATGATTGCAATTGCCAAAGCTCTTTATCACAATGCTGAAATTATTTCTTTGGATGAGCCTACGGCTTCACTTTCAAACAGAGAAGTGGAAATTTTATTTCAGATAATTAAGGAACTTAAAGCTCAAGGAATAACAATATTATATGTAAGTCATCGGATAGAGGAAATTTTCAGGATGTGTGACAGAATTTCAATATTAAGGGACGGAAAATATATAAATACATATTTAACTTCTGATATTTCAAGAAATGTCTTAATAAAAAATATGGTCGGAAGGGATACAGATTTATTTGTAAAACGTAAAAATGGAAGAAAAAACACTGATATAACAGTTCTTAAAGTTGAAAATTTATCCAAAAACAATCAGTTTTATAATATAAACTTTGAATTGAAAAAAGGTGAAATATTAGGTTTTTCAGGACTTATAGGCTCCAAGAGAACTAATGTTGCAAGGGGAATTTTCGGCGTTGATAAAACAGATTCGGGAAACATTTATATCAATAATGAAAAAGTCAAAATAAAAAATCCTAAAGATGCAGTAAAAAAAGGGATAGGTTTGGTGCCTGAAAATAGAAAAAAACAAGGTTTTATAAAAGATTTTTCAAATTCTGAAAATATTGTAATAACTTATTTAGATAAAATTCTCGATTATTTTTTCCTGAATTACAGTAATATGAATAAGGAATCAAAAAATTATACGGATAAAATGAAAGTTTCTCCTCCTGATACATCTTATAAAACAGTGAATTTAAGCGGAGGAAATCAGCAGAAAATAGTAATTGCAAAATGGCTGTTTGCAGATGCGGACATTATTATACTGGATGAGCCGACAAAAGGAATTGATGTAGGTGCAAAAGCTGAAATATACGGACTTATGGAAGAGTTGGTTGAAGAAGGTAAATCAATTATTATGATCTCGTCTGAACTGCCTGAAATAATAGGTATGAGTGACAGAGTTCTGGTTTTTCACGACGGAAGAATAACCAAAGAGCTGAAACACGATGATTTGAGCGAAGAAAAATTACTTTATTATGCAATGGGAGGAAATTAATGTCTAAATTAAAATTAGGAAGAGAAACCGGAATTATAACAGCTCTGTGTATATTGATACTGACATTCAGCATTTTAAATCCTATATATTTATCTGCGTCCAATATGATAGATATAATAAAGCAGAGTACTATAAACGGGCTTTTTGCCATAGGGATGACTCTTGTAATAATAACATCGGGAATTGATTTATCGGTAGGTTCGATTTTTGCCATAGCAATAGTGACCGTGGGAAAACTTCTGAACGGCGGAGTTCCTATAATAATAGCAGTTCTCATAGGACTTTTTATAGGTTTCGTACTTGGAATTATAAACGGAATTTTAATTACGAAAGCTAAATTACAGCCTTTTATAGTAACTTTGGGAACTATGAGTGTTTACAGGGGAATATCCTATATAATTACAGGTGGATGGCCTGTTCTTGATATTTCAGAAAAATTCAGAAAAATGTATGACGGAGATATAATGGATTTTTTTCCGATATCGGTATTAATACTGTTTTCCGTATCAATTCTAATGTATATTTTACTGAAATATACAAAATTCGGCAGTTATATATATGCATTGGGAAGTAACGAGGAAGCAACGGAACTGTCAGGAGTAAATGTCAAGTTTCATAAAATGATAGCTTACGGAATATGCGGAGTTACCGCTTCCTTAGCAGGTATAATACTGCTGGCAAGGCTCGGAACAGGAGAACCTACGGCAGGGATAGGATATGAGCTGAATGCCATTGCTGCGGCAGCTGTGGGAGGAGCAAGTCTGTCAGGAGGAAAGGGAAGTATTCAGGGTACAATTTTAGGAACTTTACTGTTATCGGCTTTAAGAGTGGGACTGATAGTTATAGGAGTGGATTCTTTCTGGCAGTATATTGCTACGGGAATAATAATAGTATTAGCTGCAAGCTTTGAAATTATTCAGGAAAGACTGACTATTCTTCAGTTAAAAAATAGGAAGGAGTAATTTCAGAGGATTTAAGATATCATTATTAAGTAAGTCATTATTTTAAAGTTAATCTTTAAAGTATTTTCCAAATATAAAGTTATTTTCTGAATTTGGATTAGACTTTAAATTAAAGGGAAAAACGTGAATAATAAAGTTAATTTAAAAATTAAACTTGATTTTATAAGATAATTTTTTTCTGATTTATAAAAAATTATAATGTTGTAAAAATAAAAATTAATAAATAAATTTTGGAGGTAATTAAAATGAGAAAATTTTTTAAATTATTAGTAGTTATGATGAGCTTTTTAATATTAGCTGCATGCGGAAATTCTGATAAGAAAGAAAGCGGAGAAAGCAAAGGCGGTGAAGAAAAAGGGAAAAAGTTAAAAGTAGCGGTAGTTTTTGCAGGCTTTCTGGGAGACAAGTCATTTAATGATTCCGCATTTGAAGGACTAAAAAAAGCAGAGGCGGATTTCGGAATTGAATTTAAGGTACTTGAATCAAAAGTTCCTTCAGACTGGGAAACAAACTTTGTATCTGCCGCTTCTGATGACAGCTATGATTTAATACTGGCAATATCTTCACAATTTACAGATATAGTAAATAATCATGCCGATGTATTTAAAGACAAAAAAATAGGAATTATCGACAGTGTCGTAAAAAAACCTAATGTAGCTTCAGTAGTATTTGCACAAAATGAAGGTTCATTTTTAGCCGGAGCGGCGGCAGCACTGTTTACTCAGAAAACGGATATTCCTAATGTAAACGGAGACAAGATAATCGGATGGGTAGGAGGAATGGACATACCCGTATTACAGGATTTCCTGACAGGATATAAACAGGGAGCAGCTTATATAGATCCTGAAACAAAAGTACTCGTTTCATTTGCAGGAACATTCAATGATCCGTTAAAAGGTAAGGAGCTTACCCTTGCTCAATACAGTCAGGGTGCGGATATTATAATGAATGTAGCATCAAATACAGGAAACGGAATACTCGAAGCTGCAAAAGATACTAAAAAATACGCAATCGGTGTAGATATCAATCAGGACGACATATATCCCGGAACTATATTAACTTCCATGCTGAAAAGAGTAGATGTTGCTACATACGATATAATAAAACAGGTTCACGAAGATAGTTTTAAAGGCGGAGAAGTTGTAAAAATGGATGCAAGTAACGGCGGTGTAGGATTAACTGATATGAAAGTTATGAAAGATGCTTTAAAAGAAAAATTTCCTGAAGATATTCTACAGAAAATTAATGAACTAACTGAAAAAATCAAGAAAGGTGAAATTAAAGTGGAATCTTATCCGGGATTTAAAGTTGAATAAATTTTTAAGCAGGAGGAGTTGTTTTGAAAGAAATAGTTAAAATGACAGATATTATAAAGACTTTCGGAGAAGTTCAGGCAATAAAAAATGGAAATTTTAATTTATTTGAAGGTGAAATCCATTCATTAATCGGAGAAAACGGAGCAGGAAAATCTACGATGATGAAATTGTTATACGGTATATATTCCATTGACTCCGGAAGTATAGAAATATACGGTAAAAAGCTTGAAAACTATACTCCGAAAGATGCTATAAATCTTGGAATAGGTATGGTTCATCAGGAATTTATGTTGGTAAACGAAATGACGGTTCTTGAAAACATAATTCTCGGTTTTGAACCTGTGGAATCTATGGTTATGATTAATTTCAGCGAAGCCAGAGCAAAAGTTCTGGAATATGTGGAAAAATATAACCTGAATATTCAGATAAACAAAAAAGTCAAGGATATATCGGTCGGCGAGGCACAAAGAGTTGAAATAATAAAAACTTTATATAGAGGAGCTAATATACTTATTTTGGACGAGCCGACTGCCGTCCTTACTCCACAGGAAACCGAAAAATTATTTGAAATTCTGGAAAACTTAAAACAGGCGGGAAAATCTATTATATTCATATCTCATAAATTAAATGAAGTAATGGAAATAAGTGACAGAATTACAGTAATGAGAGACAGTAAATATATAGAAACCGTAGACAAAAAAAATACTTCCCCCCTTGAATTAGCTAAAATGATGGTAGGGAGAGAAGTTCTTCTGAATGTGAAAAAAAAGAAAATAGACGTACAGGAAACTATTCTGGAAGTGAAGGATATTTACGTTCCGAGTGACAGGGAGTTGTCAAAAATAAAAGGACTTTCCTTTTCGTTGAAAAGAGGAGAAATTTTAGGTATAGCAGGTGTAGACGGAAACGGTCAGAAAGAGCTGGTAGAAGCTATTACAGGATTAAGGGAAACTGAAAAGGGAGAAATTATATTTAAGGATAAAAATATAACAAACAGACTTCCCAAACTTATAAGGAAAGCAGGAATCGCCCACATTCCTGATGACAGAAATGTAAGAGGGCTTAACAGAGAAATGAGTATAAAAGAAAATATAATAGCTACCAAATTTTCCCAAAATGAATTTTCGGGTGTTGTCAACCTGAAAGAAAAAAATATTGTTGATTTCTCGGAGGAAATGATAAAAAAATTTGATATAAGACCTGCAGATTATAAAATTATTACTAAAAATCTTTCAGGAGGAAATGCACAAAAAATAATAGTTGCACGAGAACTGGAAAGTGATACGGATCTTCTTATAGCTTCTCAGCCTACAAGGGGTATAGATATAGGCTCAATAGAAACTATAAGAAAAAATATAGTCGAATATCGTGATAAAAATAAAGGCGTCTTGCTCGTATCGGCTGAATTGGAGGAAATTCTCACGCTTTCAGACAGAATTTTAGTAATGTATGAAGGGAAAATAGTCGGAAATCTTGAAGCAAAAGATGCTACTGAAGAAAATGTAGGATTTTTAATGACAGGAGGTAAAGAAAAAAATGCCGTATAAAAAAATAATGAACAGCAAATATATGAGTGCATTCCTTTCTCTTCTGGTCTGTACTGTTTTAAGCGGAATAATTATTGCATTAATGGGGGAAAATCCGTTTGCCGTTTATGCACAGTTATTTAAAAGTGCCTTTGTAGGAAATTTCAATCTCGGTACAACAATTGAAAAATTTGTTCCGCTTTTACTTACCGGACTTGCCTTTATTGTATCGTCAAGGGTAGGAGTCTTTAATGTGGGAGTGGAAGGAGAACTTTACTTGGGAGCTATAACTGCAGCTTTTGTAGGATATACATTTAAAGGACTGCCTTCTCCGATTCATATAATTTTATGTATTTTTTCTGCAATGCTTGTAGGTTCTTTATGGGCATTTATTCCGGGTTTTCTGAAGGCATATTATAAAGTAAATGAAGTCTGCGTAACAATATTGATGAACTATGTGGCAATTCATATTACTTCCTACCTCGTAAGCGGTCCTTTATCGGGAAAAACGGGAATTTCACAGACAAAACCCATTGAAAAAAGTGCTGCACTTTTGAAAATATTAAAGCCGAGTAGAGCAAATACAGGAATTTTCATAGCAGTAATAGTATGTATCCTCGTATATTATCTGCTGAAAAAAACAAAACTCGGTTTTCAGATACGTTCTACAGGAATGAATCCGTTCTTTTCAGAATATGTAGGAATACAATCAAAGAAAATAATGGTAACAGGTATGATGCTAAGCGGTGCCATAGGTGGACTGGCAGGAGCAATTGAAGTGATGGGGATTTACGGGGTATTTCTTGATAATTTTTCTTCAAATATAGCATTTGACGGAATGCTCGCCGCTCTTATAGCTAAAGGAAGTATCGGAGCTCTACCTTTTTTAAGTCTGTTTATTGCAGCACTGAAATCGGGGTCATTAGGATTGGAAAGAAATACGGGAATTCCCAAATCATTAATAGATGTTATTATAGCTTTGTTTATTTTACTTGTAACAATGGAAAAACTTTTTGAATTCAGCAAAAAAAGAAAGAAAGGAAAAGAGGTGTAGTTATGGGAAAATTTTTATCGGTAATTGATTATACTATTATTCATGCTACTATAAGAGCGACTACGCCTATTCTTCTGGCAGCTTTTGCAGCAGTTATTACACAACAGGCGGATATTCTGAATGTAGGAGTGGAAGGAATAATGCTTATGGGGGCTTTTGTTGCGGTTTATACGAGTGTTCTGACGGGAAGCTGGATAATAGCGGTTATAGCCGCTGTAATATCAGGTATTGTAATAGCTGTAATAATGGGTGTTGCACATTTGAAATATAAAGGAGACATATTTGCCGTAGGAACAACTGTAAATCTTCTTGTACTGGCACTTACAAGATTTTTACTTCAGAAACTTCTGGGAGTATCGGGGAGCTATACTCTTAAAGAAGGGACTGCAATTCCGCAGATACACTTTAAAATATTTGAAAGTAATAAAATATTGAACAGTCTTTTTAACGATTATTCGTTATTTGAAATTCTGAGTATTCCTCTTATAATATTTTTCTGGTTTTTACTTTATAAAACCGTATGGGGACTTAGAACAAGAAGCATAGGATTAAATCCTGAAGCTGCGAAAACCGCAGGAATAAATGTGTACAGGAGAAAATTTGAAGTTATACTGATTTCAGGAGTAATAGGAGGACTGGCAGGAGCCCATCTTTCTTTAGGTTATTCCAATCTGTTTACTGAAAATATGACTAACGGACGTGGATTTATGGGTGTTGCGGCAATGTTTTTCGGTGCTGCAAATCCTATTTTTACAGCTGTCGGATGTATGATATTCGGATTTACGGACTCGGTGGGAGCAAGACTGCAGGCATATGGTTTCCCTTCACAGATTATCCTAATGCTGCCTTATATTATAACAATACTCATTTTGAGTATATCAATGATAAAACAGTATCAGAAAGATAAAAAAAGACGTAGTTCGGTAAAAGCATAAATTATACATAGACGGGAGTGAGTAAAATTGAAAAAGGAAAAAATAATTCTGGACTGTGATCCGGGACATGATGATGCCGTTGCCATAATGATGGCTGCAGCCAGCCCGAAAATAGACCTTCTCGGAATTACAGTTGTTGCAGGTAATCAGAAACTGGAAAAGACAGTAAATAATGCTTTGAAAGTCTGTAACCATCTAAATTTAAAAGTTCCTGTATATTCAGGAATGACAAGACCTATGATAAGGGAGCAGATGATAGCTGATGACATACATGGAGAAACAGGACTGGACGGACCTGTTTTTGAAGAACTGCAAATAAAAGCCGAGGAAAAACATGCTGTAAATTTCATTATTGATACTTTGATGAATTCCGATGAAAAAATAACATTAGTGCCTACAGGCCCTCTTACAAATATCGGAATGGCAATGAGATTTGAACCTGAAATAATAAAAAAGATAGATAAAATCGTACTGATGGGAGGTGCCTATCAGCTGGGAAATATGACACCGGCGGCAGAATTTAATATTTTAGCCGATCCTGATGCGGCTCATGTCGTTTTCAGTTCAGGAGTGAAAACCGTGATGATGGGACTGGATTTGACAAGACAGGCACTTGCAACGGCTGAAGTAGTAAATAAAATAAGAAGTTTAAACAACAAAGCTTCAAAACTGTTTGTCGATTTAATGGAATTTTTTTCAGCTTCCCAGAAGGATGTTTTCGGATGGAATGCTCCGCCTGTGCATGATCCTACAACTATAGCTTATCTTATAGATCCTTTATGTATAGAAACAAAACCTATGTTCTGTGAAATAGAGTTATGGAGTGAAAAATCCTACGGAAGAACTTTATGTGATTATTTTGGTATTTTAAAGAAAGCCCCGAATATTGATGTTGCAGTAAAGCTGGATTTTGAAAAGTTCTGGAATATTGTTTACGAAACTTTGAAACTATATGGAAGTACTGTATAGGAAGTGAGAGAAAATGGAAAATTTATTTAATGTGTTTGAAAAAAATAAATCGGAATATCTGAATTTTTTACAGGAATTTATCCGAATAGACACCCAGACAATAGGACACGGAATAAAAGGAGGCAACGAAATAAACGGACAGATTTATCTGGAAAATCTGTTTAAGGAGCTGGGAGCTTCCGAAATAATAAAGGAACCTCTCGAAGACAGCCTTCTTGAAATTGCTCTGAAAAATCACAATGAGGGAAATCTGGGTCATAATAATGAAAACAGATATAATCTGACTGCAAAATTTAACGGAAAAAAAGACAGAACACTTATATTTAACGGTCACGTAGATACTATGCCTTTCGGAAATATTGAAGATTGGAAATATGATCCTTTTAAAGGAGAAGTTGTAAACGAACTTATATACGGATTAGGTTCAACAGATATGAAAGGCGGACTAATGGCGGCAATAATGGCAGTAAAGCTCTTCAGAGATACAGGTACTGAGCTGCCCTGCAATGTTGTTATAAATGCCGTTGCCGATGAAGAAGGAGGAGGAAACGGAAGTATAGTTTCGGCAGTAAACGGAATAAAGGGAGATGCTGTTATTGTCTGTGAGCCTTCAGATAACAGAATATTGAC
The DNA here is from genome assembly GCA_030532815.1 of Leptotrichiaceae bacterium. Lineage (GTDB taxonomy): Bacteria > Fusobacteriota > Fusobacteriia > Fusobacteriales > Leptotrichiaceae > Pseudoleptotrichia. The sequence goes on along the minus strand of JAUNKI010000033.1, from coordinate 1,874 downwards.
TGCTCATATGGGGTTTGTATTTTTTAAAGTCAGAGTTAAAGGAATAGCACTCCATTCAGCTGAAAAATGGAAAGGTGTAAATGCCATAGAAAAAGCAATATGCCTTATAAATGAAATTAACGAACTTGAAAAAAAATGGATTCTGACATATAAACATCCGCTTTTACCTCCACCTACAATAAATGTCGGAGTAATAAAAGGAGGAAGTGCAGGTTCCACAGTTCCTGATTATTGTGAATTTGATGTGTGTATCCATTACATTCCCGGCAAAATGTCATTTGAACAGGTTACAGAGGAATTCAGGAACAGAATTATCGAAAGATCTCAAGGAGACGAATTTTTAAAAAATAATATGCCTGAAATGGAAATATATCAGATGGGAAACGGGTTTGAAATAGACAGTGAAAATGAATTTGTCAAGTATGTAAAAGAAATCTCATCTATATATGACAAAAATATTGAAATTGCAGGAGGAACTGCAGGAAATGACGCAAGAATTTTTTCAAATATAGCAAAACTTCCTACTGTAATATTAGGGCCCGGACTGCTGAAAGACTGTCATACTGTAAATGAAAAATTGGATATAGAGGAATATTATAAATATATTATTACTTATGCAAATATTATATTGAAATTTTAACTAATATAACTAATATATAAGGAGGAAAATATAATGTCAAAAATATTAATAGCCGGCGAATCGTGGACAAGCCATACTATACATATAAAAGGATTTGATACTTTTACTACGAGTGTTTATGAAGAAGGAGTAAAATGGCTGAAAGAAGCCCTTGAAAAAGGTAATCATGAAGTAACTTTTATTCCTAATCACTATGCTGCCGAAAAGTTTCCTGTAACTATAGAGGAGATTTCCCAATATGATGTAGTGATATTATCGGACATAGGTTCAAACACTCTGTTACTTCCTGCAGCTACTTTTGCAAGAAGTGAAAAAACGCCGAACAGATGTGAACTCATAAAGGAATATGTGGAAAATGGCGGCGGTTTCTGCATGATAGGCGGATATATGTCATTTACGGGTATTGATGCAAAAACAAGATATGGAGAAACGGCAGTAAAAGATATATTGCCTGTAAATCTTCTGAAATATGATGACAGAGTTGAAAAGCCCGAAGGTATAATACCTGAAATTTCAAAAAATCATGAAATTTTTGAAGGAATAGATGAAAAATTTCCGTTTTTCCTCGGATATAATAAAACAATAGAAGATGATACGAAAGGTGAAGTAATAGCATTAATAAACGGAGATCCGTTTATAGCAGCAGGAACTTTCGGAAAAGGCAGAAGTGTAGCATTTACATCTGACTGTGCACCTCATTGGGGATCAAAGGAATTTGTCGAATGGAAATACTATGATCGATTATGGCAAAATATTATAAAATGGGTTTCTTCAAATAATTAAATATTGACAATACACCATTTAAAATATAAAATAATATAAATAAATCGGAAAATGAAATGGTGATATGTGGTGATATTATGAAAATACAGGATATTGCAAAACTTGCAAATGTATCAGTAGCAACAGTTTCAAGAGTAATTAATAATAATGACAATGTAAGGGAAGAAACACGAAAAAAAATAAATAAAATTATAAAGGAAAATAATTATTATCCTAATTTAATAGCAAGAAATCTCTCTAAAAATGAAAATAATACAATAGGAGTTATTCTGCCAGATATAAAAAATTTGTATTTTGCCAGTATAATGAATGAAATAGTAAATGAAGCAAATATAAAGGGACTGAATATTATTGTAGGCTGTAGTAATGAAAGCTTTAGAATGCAAAAAAAATATATAGAACTTTTTTTAGAACAGAGAGTAAAAGGGATAATAATTGCAGTTACGCAAAA
>JAUNKI010000032.1:13275-15212 GCA_030532815.1 Leptotrichiaceae bacterium | reverse complement strand
GCCTAAGATACTTAGATTTGCTTCTAGGGAAAATCGGTAATCGCCAAACTTTTTTATTTATACATTTTTTAATAATTATATATAGAAATATAAAATAATATTTATTTAATAGATAAACCGCTAATAATAAATATTATTTTTTTATTTATAAATCGGATTTTATGAGAAAAGTATGTTTATTTGGAAAAAATTGGTAAAAACAGTTTTTGGATATATTGAAATTGAAAAGCAGGTGACAACAGTAAAAAAATTATTGCAGAGATGGCATAAGAATAATAGAAATCTTATTGTCTAAAATGTAAATAGATATTTATTTTATTCGGAGTATGCACGATTGGACTATTTCATAATATAATGTACGGAAATACAACTTAATTATAAGTTTTATATATTTTTCAATTTTTATAAAATTCAGTAAAACAGTATTTTTTAATTTATGAAAAGATACAATATTTATAGTTAGAGAGTTATTTTTGACTTATGAGACAGATCCTATGATTGTTTCTGATAAAGATGCCGATTGGAATGATATATCTGATATTGTAAAGTGTAATTATAATTTACAGCTATTAATAATAGATAAAAATATTGGAAAAAAGGATAATAAAATTAGATAGTATAAAAATTAAGATAATAGAATAATCAATTATTTTTTTATTATATTGCAGTTTTAATATACGGGATTTTAAATTTTTAAAAGTTTAGAAAATGTATAACTGACAGTAAAAATATAAAAATTATAAAAAAATTTTACAATAATCGGAGATTTATTTTTTATTATTTTTTTTCTTTATTTTAGGAGCTGTTTTTGATATACTTAGAATATAAATAAAATATAATCTTATTTAAAGGTGAGTTTATGGAAGAAAATAAAAAAATTGATGTAGGTATTATGTCGGTTTTTAAAATAATGAAAAACATTAAAAAATTATATTTTAAAGCTCAAAGCTTAAGTAATTCTCAGATGAACTGGAATTATATGGGAAGCGGAACCGTAAAAATTACATTGGATTATAATAAACTTTATTTTTTAGATGAAATAATATTGGATAATGAAGCGAAATATGTAGATAAGAAAATGTGGTATTTTCATGATTCGTACATTGAATTTTATCATTTCAGAAATGAAAAATATGAAAAAATATTTGAATTTGAAATAAAAAATAACAGATTTATATTAAAGGAAAAGTACGAATGCCAGCCTGATGTTTATTACGGAGCTTTAAATATTCTGGAAGATAAGATATTCTTTACTATGAATATAAGAGGAATGAGAAAGGACGAATTACTGGAATACATATATCTGCCTGATAACAAAAAGAGTATAAAATCAGAAGAAGATATATAAAAAAGAAATATATTTAAGGAAAGGCTGCATATGGGAAAAAATAGATTTATCCTTCTTGACCGTGACGGAGTAGTCAATGTTGAAAAGTCTTATCTGTACAAAATAGAAGATTTTGAATATGAAAAAGGAGTAGTAGAGTCGCTTAAAAGGTTATCAGAAAAAGGTTTTAAATTTGCTATTATAACTAATCAGGCAGGAATAGCCAAAGGATATTATACTGAAGATGATTTTTTTAAATTGGAAAAATATATTGAGAAGGATTTATATGAAAAAGGCATAAAAATAGAAAAAACATATTTCTGTCCTCACCATCCTGAAGCAGAAGGAAAATACGGAATTAAGTGTAAATGCAGAAAACCTGCCATGGGAAATTTTCTGAAAGCTGCTGAAGAATTTGATATTAATGTGAAAAAATCCTATATGATAGGGGATCGGATTTCTGATTTGCTGCCTGCTGAAAATTTAGGGATAAATACGGTTCTCGTAAGAACAGGTTACGGTAAGGAAAATGAAAGAAAAATAGAAGATTTGAAACAGAAACCGATAATTGTAAATAATATCTCGGAATTTGCGGATTATATTGAAAATT
>JAUNKI010000032.1:0-13265 GCA_030532815.1 Leptotrichiaceae bacterium | reverse complement strand
ATATAATCTTATAATATGACTATGTATAAAATTGGAGATAATTCAATGGAAAAAATGGATAAAAATGAAATATTTTGGAACATTATAAATAATAAAAACAATAACAGGGAAAAATTTCCTAAAATAAATAAAATTTCAATGAATTCAAAAGAAATAGAAGACGGGGATTTATTCATAGCTATAAGAGGCGGAAATAAATTTGTAAATGAAGCATTGGAAAAAGGGGCATATGTCGTATATGACGACAAAGGATCTGAAATAGAGGAAAATTATAAAAATAAATCTTTTTTTGTAAATGATACTATTTTATTTTTACAGGAATTTGCAAAAAAATGGAGGAAAGCTTTAAATGTAAAAGTCATAGGAATTACAGGGAGCAACGGGAAAACTACGGTAAAGGATATGACTTACCAGTTCTTATCATCTAAATACAAGGGAAAGAAAACAGAAGGGAATTACAATAATCATATAGGATTGCCCTTCACTTTGCTTCGTCTTGAGAAAGATGATGAATTTATAATTTTGGAAATGGGAATGAGCGGATTTGGAGAAATAGCCATCCTTGGAGAGATAGCCCGTCCTGATATAAGTATAATTACAAATATCGGAGACTCTCATTTGGAGTTTCTTCACAGCAGGGAAAATGTTTTTAAAGCAAAAACCGAAATACTGCCTTATACAAAAGAAACTCTGATTATAAACGGAGATGATGAATATCTGAAAAAACTGGAAAAAAACACTTTAAAAATAATAAAAGTTCTCAATACCGGAAATGAAGAAAAAAAAATAAATAAGGAAAATCCGGATTTTTACTACAGTAATGTGAATTTTAATGAAAACGGAACAGATTTTTACTTAAAATATTTTGAAGAAAAAAAAGAAATCATCCATGAAAAATCATTTAAAACAAATGTATTGGGTCAACACAATATATTAAATATTACAATGGCAATAGCTGCAGCAAAAGAGTGCGGTGTGGAAAATAAATATATTGAAGAAACCGTAAATAATATAAAACTTACGGATATGAGATTTCAGATAATGGAAAGAGGAGATACTGTATATATAAACGATGCTTATAATGCCAGTCCTTCATCAATGGAAAAATCATTGGAAACATTTTCTGAAATTTATAATGACAGAGTAAAAATAGCAGTTTTAGGAGATATGCTGGAATTGGGGGAACGGGAACTTGAGCTTCATTCTTCCCTTTCAGAAGTTATTAAGAGAATAAAGGTGGACAAAATCTATTTATACGGAATGAGAATGAAAAGTTTATACAATAAATTACAGGAAAATTATGGAAATGAACGGGAAGTCCGTTATTTTTCCTATAAAAATGAAATAAAAGAGAAACTGAAAGAAATAACAGGTAGACGGGCGATATTAATTAAGGGGTCAAGGGGAATGAAACTGGAAGAAATAATCGAATAAACTGAGAAGGAGCATATAATGTTATATTTTTTACAATATTTATTTATAGATAACTGGAAAGTACTGAGAATATTCAAGTCAATAACATTAAGAGCATCAATAGCTTTTGCAATAGCATTTTTATTTATGCTTATATTCGGAAAACCTTTTATTGCATGGCTGAAAAAGAAAAAATACGGAGATACGGCAAGGGAGGACGGTCCTCAGACACATCAGACAAAGTCCGGAACACCTACAATGGGAGGACTGCTTATAATAGGAGCAATATTATTTGCTACATTGATTTCAGGAAATTTTACTAATAAATTTATTGTATTTTTGTTTATAATAACAGTTTTATTTACATGTATAGGATTTTATGACGATTATCTGAAATTGACAAGGCATAAAAGCGGACTTTCAGGAAAGAAGAAAATATTGGGACAGCTTATAATAACAGGTCTTACATTCGGATTTATCTATAAATACGGTATAATAAACAAGACATTGGACTTTTCAGTTATAAATCCTTTAATAAAAAATTCTTATGTATATATAACGCCGGTATTTTTCTTTATATTTATGATATTCGTAATAATCGGATCGTCAAATGCCGTAAACCTGACCGACGGGCTCGACGGGCTTGTAAGCGGTCCTATAATCATAGTAAGCGTGACTTTACTTATAATTACGTATTTGACCGGACATTATGAATATGCAAAATATCTGAATTTATACCATATAAGAGATGCTGCGGAAATAACGGTATATTTGGCTTCGGCTGTAGGTGCCCTTATAGGGTTTCTATGGTTTAATTTTTATCCTGCTCAGGTATTTATGGGAGATACGGGTTCATTAACATTGGGAGGTATACTCGGTATAATAGTGATATTCCTGAAACAGGAACTGCTGCTTCCTATTGCAGGATTTATATTTATTCTGGAAGCACTTTCAGTAATGATACAGGTATGGCATTTTAAAACATTCAAGAAAAGAGTCTTTAAAATGGCACCGATACATCATCATTTTGAAATGCTCGGTATACCTGAAACAAAAGTTACAATAAGGTTTTGGATAGTGACAATAATGACATGTTTACTTACATTTGTAATACTGAAGTTGAGATAATTTCAAAAAGTTCGGGTAAATTCAGAAAAATTCAGAATTTGAAAAGAGGAAAGTAGATGAAAAGAGCTTTAGTATTCGGTAAAGGACTAAGCGGAACGGGAGCGAAGGAACTCCTCGAAAAAAAAGGATATGAAGTATTTTTAATAGATGATAAGGAAGGAATACCTTCATCAAAAGGAATTGAAATTTTAAATAATGAAAATATAGAATTTATAGTAAAAAGTCCCGGTATTCCATGGAGTGCCGAATTACTTCAAAAGGCTTTGGAAAGAAAAGTCAGAGTAATTTCGGAAATAGATCTGGCATATAAATATATGAATAAAAATACAAAAATTATTTCTCTTACAGGGACAAACGGAAAGACGACTACATGTACAAAAATATATGAATTTCTGAAATATGCGGGATATAATGTGAAATTGGCGGGAAATGCAGGGTATTCCTTTGCAAAATTAGTAGCCGACGAAGAAGTTTTGGATTACATAGTTCTGGAACTGAGCAGTTATCAGCTGGAAAATAATCCTCAGGTTCATTCACATATAGCAGGGATAATAAACTTAACTCCTGATCATCTGACAAGGTATGAATCTGTCGAAGATTATTATACTACAAAGTTCAATATTTTTGAAAAACAGAATGAAAATGACTTTGCACTGATAAATCTGGATGATAAACAATTTGAAAAAATAAAAAATATTAAAGAAATAAATGAAAAAATAAAAGCTCGGAAAATATATTTAAGTACTGAGAAAAAAGGAACTGTTTTCATTTGTGAAGATGAGATATATATTATGAAAGACTTGAAAGACAGAATAGAAATTCATAAAAATGAAAATTTTGATAAAGTTGCGGAAAAACTTATGTCAGTAAAGGAACTGGCACTAAAAGGGAAACATAACCTTGAAAATATGCTGTTTTTAATAAGTTCGGCAAAAATAATCGGAATTTCCAATGAAAAAATTATACAGTTTCTGAAAAATACAAAACCTTTGGAACACAGACTCGAAAATTTTTTCATAAAAGAAAAAACTTTATTTGTAAATGATTCCAAAGGAACCAATGTAGAATCCACATTAAAAGCGATAGATTCTTTTGAGAGTTCCGTAATATTAATCTGCGGAGGAGATGACAAAAAAAATTCCAATGAAGAGCTGATAAAAAAAATAAGAGAAAAAGTTGCCTTTGTTTATCTCATAGGAGAAAATGCTCCTTTACTGGAGAAAGAACTTCAGGATACGGGATATTTAAATTACAGAAATATGGAGACAGTAGAAAATGTTTTAAATTATCTGAAGGAAAATACGGATTTCGGAAAAGAGCAGGTTATACTCTTTTCTCCTGCAACATCAAGTTTTTGTCAGTTTAAGAACTTTGAACATAGAGGAAAAGTTTTTAAAAAATTGACACAAGAAATTTTAAGTTAAAAAAAGAATATATTAGAAAATTCAGGAGAAATAATATTGAAAAATAGAAAAATTTTAGGAACAACTCTCGTTATAATAATGATAATATTAATCGGACTGAGTATTGCAATGATTGCAAGTGTGAGTTTTCCGAGAGGTCTGAAAGAATATAACAATCACTATTATTTTCTTATAAAACAGATTATATGGATCGGAATAGGAACTGTTTTCTTTATTTTTACAGCTTTTTTTAAGTATACGAAATATAAGAAAATAAGAGGATTTTTATATTTTTCAGGACTTGGACTGCTGATTGCCGTTTTATTGTTCGGTAGGGAAGTCAACGGAGCCCAGAGATGGATTAAAATCGGATCATTCAGCATACAGCCGTCGGAATTTGCAAAACTTATTTTAATTATATATTTGGCCGGACTTATGGATTTTTTAAAAAAAAGAAAAAAGAAAAGTATTGAAATACTTTTTACTCTTTTACTCCCCATAATGGCTTATGCATTTCTTGTTCTTTCTCAAAAAGCATTCAGCAGTACAGTTCAGATAGTGGCAATCGGGCTGACAATGGTGTTTGTATCAGGGGTAAAATTAAGTCAGTTTTTCCTTGTACTGTTCGGACTCGGAACATTAGGGGTAAGTGCCATACTTACAATGCCTTACAGAGTAAAAAGAATATTAGGTCATCTGGGAGACAATGATGAGGTATATCAGCTGAAACAGTCGCTTATAGCTATAGGAAGCGGAAGGCTTATAGGAAAGTTTTACGGAAACGGATTTCAGAAATATTTTTATCTGCCTGAAATACATACTGACTATATATTTTCGGGATATGCTGAAGAAATGGGATTTATAGGAGGAATATTACTAATTTTCCTATATATGCTTCTACTGGGTATAATAGTAATTACTATAGTAAAAATAAAGGATATGTACGCCAAATACCTTCTTATAGGTATTCTTTCAATGTTTTCACTTCAGATAATAGGGAATCTCGCCGTTGTACTGGGTCTTGTTCCATCTACGGGTATTCCGTTGCCCATATTAAGTTACGGAGGAAGTACGACCATAGTAACAATGGCGGCTTTGGGAATAGTTTATAATATAATAAAGTCCCTTTACAGACAGGAGCTGGAAAGTGAAAGGGATTGAAAGCTTCATATAAAAATTGACATATAGGGAAGAAATGGAGAAATTACAATGAAAAAAGTCGTGTTTGCAACGGGAGGTACAGGAGGACATATATATCCTGCATTGTCCATTGCCGAAAAAATGAGGGAAAAAAATATAGAAGTATTATTTATAGGGACTAAGCACAGAATGGAAAAGGATTTAATTCCTAAAGAAAATTTCAGGTTTACAGGACTTGATATTTTACCTCTTAAATCATTGAAGTCGGTTATAAAAATGATTTCTGCCACTTTCAGGACTTTAAAAGTAATGAAAAAGGAAAATCCGTCTCAGATTATAGGGTTCGGAAATTATATAACGATACCTGTTCTTCTTTCTGCGAAAATATTAAGAGTACCTTATTATCTTCAGGAGCAGAACTGTACAATGGGACTGGCAAATAAATATTTTTACAAAGGTGCAAAAAAAGTGTTTACTGCATTTGAAAATACCCTTGACGATATTCCTCACAAATATAAAAGGAAATTTCTCGTAACAGGAAATCCTTTAAGGGAAGAGTTTTACAATAAAGATAAAAATAATGAAAGAAAAAAATTGGATATAAAGAAAAATGAAAAGGTTATTTTAGTAATGGGCGGAAGTTTGGGTGCGAAAAACATAAATGAAGCTATTTTAAAATCATGGAAAAAAATAATCAAAGATAAGGATATAAAACTATTCTGGGCTACAGGGAAGGAAAATTTTGAAGATGCGGTTTTCAGAATGAAAGATTTCGGAAATGCCGTTATAATGCCTTATTTTGAAAATGCAGCTGATATTATGTCTGCTGCAGATCTTGTAATATGCCGTGCAGGAGCTTCTACAATATCCGAACTGATACAACTGGAAAAACCTTCCATTCTCATACCCTATGATTTTGTAGGTCAGAAGGAAAATGCAGACGTTCTTGAATTTGTAAACGGGGCAAAAACATTTTCCAATGAAGAAGCGGAAAAAGCTGTAGAAGAAGCATTAGTTCTTGTTAAGCAGGACGAAATGCTGGACTTTATGAAAAATAATATAAAAGGGCTGAAAAAGGAAAATGCGGCAAATATAATAGTGGAAACGATGAAAGTGGACAGTTATTCAAAATAAACGGAGGGAAAGAATGCTATCGGAAATTAGAAATATTTACTTCAGCGGAATAAACGGAATAGGTATGAGCGGACTGGCAAAAATACTTGTAAAGGAAGGCTACAATGTGGCAGGGTCGGATCTGGAAAGAAAAACTATAACCCAGGAAATGGAAAATATGGGTATTAAAGTAAATATAGGTCAGACAGAGGAAAATGTAAAAAACAGAGGGATAGACTTATTTGTTTATTCTACTGCAATAAGAGAGGATAACCCTGAATACAGATATATAATAAAAAACGGTATAAAAAAAATAAAAAGAGGAGAGCTTCTTGCTCAGCTCATGAACAAGTCCGAAGGAATCGCCGTTGCGGGAACTCACGGAAAGACAACTACAAGTTCAATGATGAGTGTGGCTTTTCTCGAAAAAGATCCGACTATAGTTGTAGGAGGGATAATTCCTGAAATTCAGAGTAACAGTAAAATAGGTAATTCTGAATATTTCATAGCGGAAGCTGATGAAAGTGACAACTCGTTTTTATACATAAACCCCAAATATTCCGTTATAACAAATGTAGAGCCTGATCATCTCGAACATCACGGAACATACGAAAATATAAAAAAATCTTTTGAAAAATTTATTGACAGTACTGAAAAACTGACAATTTTATGTAAAGATTGTAAAGAAATCTCAACATTGAAAATAAAAAATAAAAATATTATATGGTACAGTATAAAAAGGGAAGACGTACATATTTTCGCCACAAATATTACTGTAAAGAACGGTTGCACATATTTTGAAGTTATAAAAAACGGAAAAAATTTAGGAGAATTTATGCTTTGCATTCCGGGAGAGCATAATGTGGCAAATTCCCTTCCGGTTATATATCTGGCAGATGAAATGGGATGCAACATGGAAGCTGTCAAGGAAAGACTCGGAAAATTTAAAGGAGCCAACAGAAGATATCAGGTAATATATGATAAAAATTTAAGAATAATAGATGACTATGCACATCACCCTACAGAAATAAAAGTTACAATAGAAGCTGCAAGAGCCATTGAAAAAGGGAAAGTAACAGTAATTTTTCAGCCTCACAGATACAGTAGAACAAAGTTTTTCTTTAATGATTTTATAGAATCACTCGGAAAAGCCGATGAATTAATTCTTTTACCTATATATTCTGCAGGAGAGGACAATACTTATGATGTGTCTTCGGAAAATCTGGCTGAAAAAATCGGAAATGGTGTAAAGGTGTACACTGAAAAAGAAATAGAAGAACTTATAAAGAATGATAGAAATTCCAATAACAGTTATGTTTTTATGGGAGCAGGAAGTGTGTCAAAGCTTGCACATGAAATAAAGGATATTTTGAAATAACAGTTTTTAAAAACAGAAAATAGGAAATTCAGGAGAAAATATATGAAAATACTTGAAAATGTGGTTATGAAAGAATATTCCCATATGAAAGTGGGAGGAACGGCTAAAGAGCTGATTTTTATAGAAAATAAAAATGAACTGAAAGAAATTTTAAATACAAGAAAAAAAATATTTTTACTCGGAAACGGAACAAATACTTTAATTCACGACGGAAATTTGGATATAAGTTTTATTTCCATGAAAAATTTTAAAAATGCGGAAATTGAGGAAAAAAACGGGGAATATGATCTGGTAAGAGTGGAAGCAGGTCTTGATTTTGACGATCTGATAGAATTTATGGAAAAAAATAATTATACCGGACTGGAAAATATCGCCGGTGTTCCCGGTACTGTAGGGGGACTTGTAAATATGAACGGCGGTGCTTACGGAACGGAAATTTTTGACTGTATAGAAGAAGTCGAAGTCTGTAAAAATGACGGGGAAATAGTAAAGCTGAAAAAATCCCAACTGTCATTTAAATACAGGACAACTGAAATAAAGCAGAACAGATGGATTGTCATTTCAGTACTGTTCAGATTTAAAAAAGGTTTTGATAAGGAGTGTGTAATAGATAAAAGATCCCAGAGGGAAAATAAGCATCCTCTTGAATATCCTAATTTAGGAAGCACATTTAAAAATCCTGAAGGAACATTTGCGGCACAGCTCATATCCGATGCGGGACTGAAAAAATATAGAGTAGGAAATGCCATGATATCGGAGAAACACCCGAATTTTATTATTAATTTGGGAAATGCAAGATTTGACGATATCATTTCAATTATTGAACATGTAAGAAAAGTTGTTTTTGAAAATTTTAATGTAAAACTGGAAACGGAAATAATAATACTTAAAACAGATTAATCAAGAATTGAAAGAGAATTTAAAGAAAAATAAAAAAATTAAATAATTGAATAAAATGAAAAAAAAGTGTATAATATATAACAAAATTCGGAGTGAAAAATGCAAAAATTTATAAGAACCGTATTTATGTTAAGCTTATTATTCGGAATAATTTATTTCGGTAAACGGTTTATAGAAACCGATTATTTTAAAATAAATGAAATAACGGTTACTGGAGAAAATAACCTGTTAAAAGATGATATTATAAATAAAATAGAAAATCTGAAAGGCAGCAATATTGTATATATAAATACAGGGAAACTTGAAGAATTTCTTGAAAAAGATGCAAGAGTGAAAAAAATAATTATAAGAAAAGTTTATCCGAGTAAACTTATAGTGGAACTGGATGAAAGAGTACCCTTTGTTTATGTGAAAAAAGAAAATGATATATTTTTAGCTGATAGGGAGCTGAATCTGTTCGGTCATATTTCCGAAATGGAGCCTAAAAATATTCCGATAGTAATATACAATGACGAAGAATCTCTAAAAGATGTAAAAATAATTCTTTCTAAAATAAAAAATAAAGATTTATATGATATGATATCAGAAATAAGGAAAAATGATAAAATATATGAACTGATACTTAAAAACGGAGTCAGAATTATTACTGATACTTTTGTCAGTTCCGAAAAATATGACAGCAGATATAAATTATATGAAAGAATAAAAAATGAACAGACAATAAACTATATGGATATAAGATTTAAAGATGTTAATGTAAAATAATTCAGGAGGATAACATGGGAGAAAGTTCAAATAATGCAGCAAGGCTGAAAGTTGTAGGAGTAGGAGGAGCAGGAGGAAACGCGATAAACGACATGATAGAAAGTAATATAACGGATGTAGAGTTTGTTGCGGTAAATACTGATGCACAGGACTTGGCAAGATCATTGACGGAAACGAGAGTTCTCTTGGGAAAGGGACTGGGAGCGGGAGCGGATCCCGAAAAAGCAAGAATAGCAGCAAAAGAATCTGAAGAAAAAATAAGAGAAATGCTGGAAGATACCGATATGCTGTTTATAACTGCCGGAATGGGTGGCGGAACAGGTACCGGAGCTTCTCCTATTGTTGCTGAAATTGCAAAGAGTATGGGGATTTTAACAGTAGCCGTAGTAACCAAACCTTTTGAATTTGAAGGTCCTCTTAAAAAGAAAAATGCCGAACTGGGAATTGAAAATCTGAAACAGAATGTGGATACACTGATAGCTATACCCAATGAAAAACTGTTTGAATTGCCTAATGTCAGTATAACTTTAATGACGGCATTTAAAGAAGCCAACGGAGTACTTAGGGTAGGTATAAAAGGGATATCCGATCTTATAACGAAGCAGGGACATGTAAATCTTGACTTTGCCGATGTAAAAACAACAATGAGCAATTCAGGAATAGCAATGCTCGGATTTGGAGAGGCAAGCGGAGACGGAAAAGCAAAAACTGCTACAGAACAGGCATTAAACAGTCCGCTTCTTGAAAATTCCATAGAAGGAGCAAGAAAAGTGCTTCTGAATATAACTGCGGGAGGAGACATAGGACTTCATGAAATAAGGGAAGTGGCTGAAACGGTATCCCATAAAACAGGGAATTCCGGAGCAAGTCTCATATGGGGAGTTATAATTGATCCTGAACTGGAAGGAGCAATAAGAGTGTCAATAATTGCAACGGATTTTCAAGACAGATACAATAAATCTCTGGAAGGAACAGTATTCGGAGGACTTGAAAACCTTGAAAGCGGTTCGGAAAAAAATGGAGAAGAAGATGGAAAACTTTTAAAAAGTGACTCTGAAAATCATCCAACTCAATTTATAGTACCGTCATTTTTTTCAAAAGATGAATAAAATGACTTGATTTTATGTCGTGTTTTTGATAAAATAAAAAAACCTGCTCTATTTTAAAATAGGGCTGAAAAGCCGAAGGAAAGGAGAAGAATAAATGAAAAATTACGAAATTATGTTTATACTTTCTACACAGCTGACAGATGAAGAAAAAAAAGCCGGTGTGACATTAGTTGAAGAAACATTGACTAAAGCCGGAGCTGTAGAATTAAAGACAGAAATCTGGGGAGACAGAAAACTTGCATATCCTATTAAGAAAAAAGAAAACGGATACTATGTTCTGACATTGTTCCAGATTGACGGAACAAAGCTGCCTGAAGTAGAAGCAAAATTAAACATTACTGAATCAATATTGAAATATATGATAGTAAGAAATGACTAATCAGTATTTTTAAATTTCAAACGGGGGTTATAAATTTAATTTTTATAATAAATTAAAAATTTAGAGGGGGAAAATATATGAACCAAGTATTATTAATCGGAAGACTGACTAAAGATCCGGAACTGAAGTATTCCCAATCGGGAAAAGCTTTCTGCAAGTTTTCTCTGGCAGTAACAAGGGAGTATAACAGAGACGAAGCGGATTTTATTAACTGTGTCGCATGGGACAAAAGAGCGGAAACTATAGCTGAATATCTAAGAAAAGGAAAGAGAATCGCACTTCAGGGAAGGCTGAGCGTAAGAAGTTACGAACAGAATGGAGAAACTAAGTGGATGACGGAAGTTATAGTTGACAAATTTGAATTTGTGGATGCTGCAGGAAGCCAAAGCCAGCAGTCGTCATATTCCCAACAGGGATCACAAAACAGCAGCGATACCTTTGCCGATAATGACAATGAAGAAATAATAGACGATGATGATTTTCCATTTTAGGAAAAATTAGGAGGTGACTGTAAAAAATGAAACCGGCTACGGAATTTAAAAGAAGAAAAAGAAGACCGAAAGTAAAATTTAAAGTAGAAGATATAAATTATAAAAATGTAGATTTATTAAAAAACTTTATGAATGATAAAGGGAAAATATCTCCGGCAAGAGTTACTGGACTGGAAGCAAAAATCCAGAGAAAAATAGCAAAAGCTATAAAAAGATCAAGACAGATAGCTTTGATGCCTTATACAAGAATAGAAAAATAATTATTTAAAACTGCCTTTAAAGGGCAGTTTTTATTTGATTATAAATAATTTCTAAGTTAAATAACAGTAAAAATAATTCTCATTTTATGAAATATATAGTATAATTAAAATATATGAAAATTCATGGAAACGAGGTTTGAAATGAGAAATAAGAAAAACCGGGTAATATTCCTTTTTTTAATTCTTATTTTTATGTCATGTGAAAAAAAAATGGATAAGGAAACTGAAAATAAGTTGAAAAATGAGGAAAAATCCGCACAATCAAGGGTTTTTACAGAAAAGCCCATAGAAAAAGTAATTCAGGAATTTGAAATGAATTCCAGAAAAAAGAAAATAAGTACACAGAAATTTGAAAAACTGACATTTGAAAATAAAAACTATTATCATTCAAAAATCAATATAAAAAGAAATTCAGCTTATACGATTAATTATGACGGGATAGATGTTACAAGTCTTGTAGTGAAAATAGGAGTGGTAACGGGAACAGATTTGGGGACAATAGAAGATCTGGTAGTCAATTTGATAGAAGTTTCAGACGGAAATATAACTGAGGAGGAAGCAAGGGGATTATATGCCGAAATACTTGCAGGAATGGGAGAAGAAACATTATCAAGCGAACTGGTTTATAAAAATAATATAAAATACGGGATAACTATAAGCAAGGACACAGGAGAACTTATATTTATTGCACAGCAGCATTTGTAACATATTTATTTTTGTATAGTAAAAATATTGTTTTTAAGCTATAATATTATTAAAAGAAAATAATTAAGGAGGAAAAGAAATGAATTTGGAAGCTTTATTGGGATTTTTAGGAGGACAGGATTTGGGAGCTTTAACTTCACAAATAGGAGGGAATGAAGGACAGGTTAAGAGCGGCTTGGAAGCTGCATTGCCTGCAATGTTGGCGGCATTGAATAGAAATACGAATACAGAAGAAGGGGCACAGTCATTGAACAAGGCGTTGGAAGCAAAGCATGACGGCTCGATTTTAAATAATATAATGGGATATTTAAGCAATCCTGATTTAAAAGATGGAGAAGGAATTTTAAATCATCTGTTCGGAAATCAGACGTCCAATGTAGCACAGGCAGTTTCAAAATCAAGCGGACTGGATACAAATGGAAGTATGAAAATGCTGCAGATGATAGCACCTCTTGTACTGGGAGCATTAGGTCAGCAGAAAAAGGCGAATAACCTTGATGCTCAAGGATTGAACGCACTTACATCAATGCTGGCAGGAAGTCTCGGAGGAAATGAAAAGGCATCGGGAATGATGGGGTTAGTTACTAATTTATTGGATGCCAATAAAGATGGAAATATAATGGACGATATAATGGGAATGGTAGGAAAATTTTTAGGTGGGAAATAAAATAACAGTATAACGAAATTTTTTAAATCATTACTATTATATGAAAATTTTGAAAGAAACATGGAAGAGTAAAAGTTAATAAAAATTGGAAATTTGACAGAAACATTGTTTTTCCGTATATTTATTTTGAAAAATACGGATTTAAATGTTTCTTTCATTTTTTCATATCCGATATTTCGGTATTATTTTAAAGGATAGGAAAAACTGTAAGTATAAAAGTTTTATAGTGTTTTATATATTTTATTTTCTCAATTTTGATTTTACCGGATTTGATATTTTTCGGAAATAATAAAACAGAAATTTTTATCTGTCCGTTCTGTTTATATTTTTATCGGTAGTATTTCAAAATTGGGAATGAAATATATAGTAGAATTTAAATATTGTTTGATCATTTATATCCGAAAATTAAAAATC
>JAUNKI010000031.1 GCA_030532815.1 Leptotrichiaceae bacterium | reverse complement strand
AAACATTAATTGATAAAAGTGTATCATATTTGGAAAAAAATAATATAAAGGAAGCGAAACTCAAAACTGAAATTATATTTTCACATGTTCTGAATATTGACAGAATGATGCTTTTTACAAAGTACAGGGATATTCCTGACAGTGAAAAAACGGATAAAATACGAAGTTTTATTCAGAAAGTGGGAAAAGAAAAATTTCCTGTACAATATTTATTAAATGAGCAGGAATTTTACGGAAGAAAGTTTTACGTGGATAAAGGAGTTTTAATCCCGAGACAGGATACTGAAATACTTGCTGAGGAAGCAGTCAAAATATTAAAAGGAAATAAAGTAAATAAACCGAAAATACTTGATATAGGAACAGGAAGTGGAATTATCGGAATAACTCTTGCATTGGAAATAAAAGGTTCAAAGGTTATGGGAATCGATATTTCCGATAAGGCATTGGAAATATCCGAAAAAAATAAAATATTACTGAATGCCGAGAATATAAAGTTTTTAAAATCGGATTTATTTGAAAATGTAGAATACAAAAACTTCAATATGATAATATCAAATCCCCCTTATATATCAGGGGAGGAAATAAGTGTTATGTCTGAAGATACATTGCTCCATGAGCCGGATGAAGCATTGTTTGCTTCAAATGAAGGACTTTATTTTTACAGTGAAATAAGCAGAAAAAGTATGGAACATCTTGAAAATAAAGGATACCTTTTATTTGAAACTGGATACGGACAAAGTGAAAAAGTAAAAAAAATAATGGAAAAATCAGGTTATGGAAATGTTAATATAATAAAAGACATGCAAAATATAAGTAGAGTTGTAACAGGGCAGAAAATATAAAACGATATCTGTAAAATGAAAATATTTTTTTCTGTTACTTTTTAGCATTCATAATTGTTAAAAACTGAAAATAACGGATAATGGAGATTTACAAGAAACATTTTTAATTTCCCCAGACAGATTTGTTTGTATTTATATTTTAAATTAACATACAGGAGGTTTATTTGTGCAAAAAAATAAAATTAATATCGGAAGAAATAATATGAGAAAAATATTTTTATTTGTTGCGATTTTAAGTTTATCATATATGACATTCGGAGCGTCCGCTGAACTGGAAAAACTTATAAATGATTATTATAATAATAGTGAGCATGATTTAATGAGCATGAGAGGAAAAAATGAAAGTATAACAAGACCTTCAAGTAGAAAAATAATTGAAAGACCTATACTGAACATAAGTAAAAATGAACTGATGAGAGTTGCCGATAAAATATTTCAGAATGAAACGGGAGGAGCAATAGAGAATTTAGTTCATTGGAATGCAGGAGAAAATTTTCCTTCATTGGGGATAGGTCATTTCATATGGTACAAAAAAGGCAGAGCGGGAAATGAGAGTTTTCCCCAAATGATGTCCTTTTACAGAGCCAAAGGAATAAAGCTTCCGAGAATTCTTGAAGAAAATACAGGTTCTCCATGGCAGAGCAGATCCGAACTTTTAAGGAAAAAGGAAAATGGAGATAAGGATGTATGGGAACTCATAAGTTTTTTCAATAGAACAAGGGATACACAGATATTATTTATATTTGAAAGACTTGAAGATTCTCTTGAAAAGATTTTGAATGTTACTGATGACAGAGACAATGTCAGAATGCAATTTTACAGAGTGGCAAATTCTCCTAATGGACTCTACGCTTTAATAGACTATGTAAATTTTAAAGGAGAGGGAATTTCAGGAGGAAGATACGGAAATACAGGCTGGGGGCTCAGACAGGTCCTTGAAAATATGAGAGGTTCTGAATTAGGAATGAGTGCTTTAGTTGAGTTCAGTAATTCTGCCAAATATGTACTGGAAAAGAGAGCGAATAATTCCAAAAAAGACAGAAAATGGCTGGAGGGATGGTTTAAAAGACTGGATACTTATAAGACTTTTCAAGTAAATTAATTTTTGGATCAAAAAATAATTTACACAAATTTTACTAAATTTTAAAAATACCCGTTAACTGTAAAAATAAAAAACAATGTTCAATTTATGTATTTTTCACCCAGTAAAATCTGAATATTGAAGGGAAGTAAAAATAGAAAAAATGGTTTTAAATGAGAATATAATTAAATTGTAATAGTAAAAAATATATTTGAAATATAAGTAAAAGTTCCGGCATTCAAAATTTTACGAAAAAATATGAGTTATGCTGCTCGGGAAAGCAGCTGTCTGAGTGAGGCAAGTTTATTCTTTTCTAAGCAGAATGAGTATTTTTGAGTGATAAAAAAATTAATAGTATGAATGTGAGGGAGTCAATGAACCCTAACAAAAAGAGTATAATTTCAGTAAGAAGGAAAAATAAAAATGAATATTACAGAATTTGATTTTGATTTGCCGGAAGAATTAATAGCACAAAGTGCAGTCAATCCGAGAGATCATTCAAGATTACTTGTATTAAACAGGGAAAAACAGAAAATAGAACACAAAAAATTTTATAATATTATTGATTATCTGAAAGAAGATGATATACTTGTCATAAACAGGACAAAAGTAATTCCTGCAAGGCTGTACGGAAGAAAAGAAACAGGAACCGTATTGGAATGTTTCCTTTTAAAAAGGTATGACTTGCATACTTGGGAAGTTCTTATGAAACCTGCAAAACGTTTAAAAATAGGACAGAAAATAGTATTTTCGGATAATCTTCTGGAAGCTGAATTAGTTGAAATAAAAGAAGACGGAAACAGAGTTTTAAAATTCAGTTATAAAGGTAATTTTGAAGAAATACTCGATAGACTGGGAGAAATGCCGTTACCTCCTTATATTACGGAAAAACTCAAAGATAAGGATAGATATCAGACCGTATACGCAAAGGAAGGAGAGTCGGTGGCAGCTCCTACTGCGGGACTTCATTTTACCGAAGAACTCCTTGAACAGATAAGGGGGAAGGGAGTAACAGTGACAGAGGTTTTTCTCGATGTGGGACTCGGTACTTTCAGACCTGTGCAGGCGGAAAATATAAATGAACATAAAATGCACAGTGAAAAATACAGAATTCCTGAAAAAACGGCTGAAATTATAAATAATGCCAAAAAAAAGGGACAACGAATAATTGCAGTGGGAACAACATCTGTCAGAACATTGGAATCATCGGTGAATAGGGAAGGAACTCTTGTTAAAAGTGAAGGAGAAACGGATATATTCATTTACGGAGATTATAAATTTAAAATAGTAGATGGGATAATTACAAATTTTCATTTGCCGAAATCGACTTTAATAATGCTTATATCTGCATTTGGAGGAAAAGACTTTATTTTTAAGGCTTATGAAGAAGCTGTCAAAGAAAAATACAGATTTTACAGTTTCGGGGATTCCATGTTTATATACTAAATCTGAATAATCGGGAGTTTACATGTCAGGAAAAATTTTAAAAACAGCAGTTTTAACAACAATATTTTTAGTTTTCGGTACATTTTTATTTTCTTACAACACTGTCAAACCTGAATTTTTAGCCGTAGGAAATATAAAAATTGTAAGGCCGGAACCTTTGATAATAAAAAGAGAAGATTTGAATATTATAATTGAAAAAAACGGAAAAATAAAAGTAGAAAATCTTTATACATTTGAGAATATAGGAAATTTTAATGTGAAATCGACATTTATGTTTTGGCTTGACCAGAATACCGTAAATAAAGAAACAGGAAAATATATTGAAAATATAAGGTTTTTTTCTGACTTTAAAAAATCGGAAAATTTAAGGGCAGTCATAAATTTTTCCGAAAATATATATGATAATCAGAATTCAGATAACATACAGCGTGAGTGGTTTGCCATTTCCAAAACGATAGAATCTGAAAAAACAGGAAAACTGGGAGTTTATTATAACCTTATAAACACTCAATTTGAAAAAAACAGGAAAGTAAATTTCAGTTTTGAGCTTGTAGATAATTTTTCGGATAAAAATAAAGTTGAAATATTTTATGTGAATATATATAATAAATCCCACATTAAAATAGATACAGTTACTTATAAAAATTATACTTTCAAAAATATGACAAGAAATTCACAGAAGGAACATTATGAATTACTGGTCGGAAATGTGAATTTAGACGGAAAATTAACGATAAATTTCAAATAATTATAAATAATTAGAGGTACAAAATGAGAATAATTGCCGGAATATTGAAAAACAGGAAAATAAAATCAAAGGAGGGAAAGGACACGAGACCTACCCTTGAAAGAATAAAAGAAGCGATTTTCAGCATAATAGGAGAAAAAGTTCATAGTTCAAAATTTCTGGATTTATATTCAGGAACTGGAAATATGGCAATAGAGGCTCTTAGCAGAGGAGCGGACAGGGCGGTAATGATTGAACAGGATAAGGAAGCTCTCAGAATTATTATAGAAAATATAAATAGCCTGCAGCTTGACAGCAAATGCAGGGCATATAAAAATGATGTTTTCCGTGCAGTGGAAATTCTCGGAAGAAAAAATGAAAAATTTGATATAATTTTTCTTGATCCTCCGTATAAGGAAAATCTAAGTTCCGAAACAATAAAAAAAGTATCGGATAACAATATTTTAAATAAGGACGGAATTATTATTTCAGAGCACAGTATATATGAAAAAATGGAAAACGGAATAGGTAATTTTGTAAAATACGATGAGAGAAATTACAATAAAAAAATTATTTCTTTTTACAGATTTGAAGAATGTGAATAATTGAATAAATATAGGAGGTCGTAATTATGCCGGCTAAAAAACAGACGTATGAGGAAAATATTAAGGAAATAGATAAAATTCTTGAAAAACTTGAAAATGAAGAATTATCCCTTGATGATTCCATTATGGAATATGAAAAAGCTATAAAGCTGATAAAAGAATCAGAAAAACTGCTTGAAATCGGAGAAGGAAAAGTACTGAAAGTTCTTGAAAAAAACGGAAAACTTGAAACAGAAGAGGTAGAATAAATGCTGAAGGAATATTTATCTCAAAAAAAGGAACTTATTGAAAAGGAATTACAGAAAAATTTAAGAAAATACTCACATCCTAAAACATTATCCGAAGCTTTATATTATGCCGTAATGAATGGAGGAAAAAGGCTTAGACCGATATTGATGTATATGATGTGTGATCTGTTTCAGAGAAGTTATGACAATATAAAAGACATAGCTTCGGCACTTGAATTTATACATTGCTATTCTTTAGTACATGACGATTTACCTGCTATGGACGATGATATGTATAGGAGAGGAAAGCCGACAGTACATATAAAATATGATGAGGCGACGGCGATACTTGTAGGGGATATTTTACTTACGGAAGCTTTTAATATTATAGCAACTTCAGAATATATAAATGATAAAAATAAAGTCAGTGTAATATCAAAGCTTTCTGAATATGCGGGGTTTTACGGAATGGCAGGAGGTCAATTCGTAGATATAAAATCCGAACATGTGAAAGTCTCTTATGATACTCTCAGATATATTCATGAAAATAAAACGGGAAAATTAATTACTGCGGCAATAGAGCTTCCTCTTATAGTTTTAAATGTTAATGAAATCAGAAAAGAAAAACTGATAGAATATTCCCGACTTATAGGGACCGCATTTCAGATCAAAGACGATATTCTCGATATTGAAGGAACTTTTGAAAAAATAGGAAAACAGCCAAGTGATGAAAAACTTGAGAAAACAACATATCCGAGTTTATTCGGACTTGAAAAATCAAAAGAAATGTTAAATGAATATATTTTAAAAGCTAAAAAAATACTGGAACAGGATTTTGAAAGTAATACTCTGCTTATGGAACTGACTGATTATTTGGGAAAGAGGGAAGTCTGATATGTTTAGGGAAAAAGAAACTCATTTTTACGTTGAAGAATTTGAAAAATACGGTATAAAAGCGGTTTATTCAAAAAAAAATGCAGGAAATATGTCCGATTACTCTAATATAGAAGGACAGGAAGAAGGAAAACAGGGAAAAAGCAGAAACAGACTGCTGTCGGAACTGAATCTTGAAAACAGGACAACTGTCATGTCCTTTCAGACGCATACGAATAATATCGAAGTAATAACCGAAAATACTCCGTGTTTCACATTTAAAGATATTGACGGTTTTATAACAAAAAGAAAAGATGTTGCCCTTTTTACTTTTTATGCAGACTGTCTGCCTATTTTTGTCTACGACAAAGACAATGAAGTTATAGGAGTCTGGCATTCAGGCTGGCCGGGAACATATAAGGAAATAATGAAAAATAGTCTGGAATTAATGAAAAAAATATACGGAACATCTCCTGAAAATATTTTAATGGCACTGGGGATAGGGATACGGCAGGAAAACTATGAAGTAGGTTTCGAATTGTATGATAAATTTATCCGAAAATTCGGCAAAGACAGTGAATTAATATTGAAATCCTTTAAATTTAATGAAAAAACAGGAAAATATCATTTCAGTAACATCATTTTCAATAAGATTACTGCACTTGATTTCGGTATTAAAAGAGAAAATTTAATTGTTTCAGAAGAAAATACATGGGATAAAAAATTTCATTCATATAGAAGAGAAGGAAAAAATTCAGGAAGAGCGGCAGCAGTTATAAGTTTTAAATAAATAACAGAAAAAGTGAGGACAAAAACCCTCACTTTTTTGTTATCGGATAGAAAATCTTTCAATACTCAAAAATATTCATTATACTTAGAAAACAATAAACTCTCTTTGTTCAGACACCTATTTTGCCGAGCAGCATGATTCATATTTTTTCACAAAATTTTGAATATCGGAGTTTTTATTTATATTTCTATTCCGGTTTTATTATTGATTTTTTTAATTCTTCTTCAACGGTCAAATTTTCCGGTGTGAAAAATGCATAAAGTGAGTATTGTAAAAACATACTTTAACAAACGGGAATTTTTGAGTAACAGTAAAATTTGTGCTGAATTCGTTTTTACAAAAAAGGTCGGAAGAACCTCTAACCTCCCAGATACGCCTTTTTAATTTCAGGATTGGCTATAAGTTCCTTTCCCGTACCTTCAAGTATAATTTGACCTGTTTCGAGAACATATCCTCTGTTTGCAATGGAAAGTGCCATATTTGCATTCTGTTCTACAAGTAAAATAGTAACTCCATGATCCTTATTTATTTTTTCTATAATTTTAAAAATTTCCTGAACGAGGAGAGGAGCAAGTCCCATTGAAGGTTCATCAAGCAGAAGCAGTGCAGGTCTTGACATTAATGCCCTCGCCATGGCAAGCATCTGCTGTTCTCCGCCGCTCATTGTTCCTGCGAGCTGTTTTTTTCTTTCTGCAAGTCTCGGAAAAAGCTTAAATTGATTTTCCATATCTTTTCTTACACTGTCTTTATCATTAATTATATATGCACCCATTTCAAGATTTTCCATAACGGTAAGTTCTGTAAAAATTCTTCTTCCTTCAGGAACATGTGCCATTCCTTGTTTTACAAGTTTATGTGCTTCAATATTAGTTACATTTATACCGTTTAATGAAATTTCTCCGGATTTTATAGGGATTAGTCCTGAAACAGCATGCAGTGTGGAAGTTTTACCTGCTCCGTTTGCACCTATGAGAGAAACAATTTCCCCTTTTTTTATATTAAATGAAATATTTTTTATTGCATGAATGCCCCCGTAATATACATTTAAATCATTTACTTTTAAAATATCCACAAAATCCTCCTATAATTTGCTCATTTTTTATTATTCGCCTAAATAAGCGGTAATAACTTCTTTATTATTCTGAATTTCCTCAGGCAGTCCTTCTGCAATTATTTTTCCGAAATTAAGGACATACAGTCTTTCACAAATTCCCATTACCAGCTCCATATCATGTTCTATGAGAAGTATGGAAATTTTGAAATTTTCCCTTATGAAACTTATGGTATTCATCAGTTCCTTTGTTTCATTAGGATTCATACCGGCGGCAGGTTCATCCAGCAGGAGAAGTTTCGGTGAAGTGGCAAGGGCTCTGGCAATTTCTAGTTTACGCTGCTGTCCGTAAGACAGATTTCCGGCAGTGATATTTGCCATTTCGGTCATTTCAAATATATCAAGCAGATCAAGGGCTTTGTCGGTAATTTCTCTTTCTTCCTTCCAATATTTCGGCAGTCTCAAAACAGCGGCTAAAGTTGAATAACTCATACTGCTGTTTAAAGCAAGCTTTACATTGTCCAGAACGGATAAATTTTTGAAAAGCCTTATATTCTGGAATGTTCTTGCAACTCCCAAAGTAACTATTTGAGGAGTTGTTTTTCTATTTATATTTACATCATTTACAGAGATATTTCCGTCAGTCGGTTTGTAAACTCCTGTAAGCAGGTTGAAAATCGTAGTTTTACCTGCTCCGTTAGGACCGATTAATCCTACAAGTTCTCCGTCATTTATTTCAATATTTACATTATCGACAGCTCTAAGCCCTCCGAAAGATATTCCTAAATTCGTCGTTTTTAACAATGACATTTTAATTACTCCTATTTATAGTTTTAGTTGTTGTTTTTTCTGTTCAGATTATTTCTTATTCTTTTGTATTTATTTATAAATCTCGGTATGGTAAGTTCTTTTTTACCGAAAACCCCGTCAGGTCTGAAAATCATAAGTATTATAAGTATTACGGCATAAACGAGATATCTGTACTGGGAAACTTCTCTCAGCTGTTCATTAAGGAGTGTCAGAAGAACCGCAGACAATACTGCTCCGGTGATACTTCCCAATCCTCCGAATACAATCATGACAAGTATTTCAATGGAAAATACAAATCCGAATTTATCAGGAGTTAATATTCCGACATTATGTGCAAATAATGATCCTCCTACTCCTGCAAAAAAAGCGGAAAGAGCAAATCCGTAAAGTTTTACCTGATTTATATCTATACCTATATTTTCAGCAGCTATTTCATTTTCTCTTATTGAAAGAATCTGACGTCCTTTTCTTGAAGTCATGATCATTGACATAATAATAACCGAAATTACTGTGATGAAATAGACACTTGAAAAATCAAGGATACTCGGAATGCTTTTAAGCCCTGTGGCTCCCCCGAGAAAGTCCATATTCTGAATAACATATTTAATAATTTCTCCGAAAGCAAGAGTAATAATGGCAAGATAATCTCCTCTCAGACGTAATGTACTTCCTCCTACAAAAAAGCCGAATATTCCTGCCAGTATTCCTCCTGTAACAGTAACGATGATCAGTTGTACAAAAGCCGGAAGATTATACGGAATGAGAAGCTTTGAAATAAAAGCTGCAGTATATCCTCCGATAGCTATAAATCCGGCATGTCCCAAACTGAGCTGTCCCATAAGACCGACTGCTATATTCAGACTGACTGCAAATATTACGGAAATAAGTATACTTGTATATATTCCGCTTTTGTAGTCAAAAGGATTGCTTTTGTCAATACTTAAATATAGAACAAAATATAAAGCCGTTAAAAATAAAAATGTTAAAGAATAATTTTTAATATTGAGTTTATTGAAATAATTAAGATTACCCCATTTGCTTTCGGTATTTTGTTTAGTTTTTTGCATTTTTCCTCCTAATTAAACTTTTTCTTTCAGATTTTTACCGAATAATCCGTTCGGTTTAAATATAAGTATTAAAATCAATACACCGAAAACTATGGGATTTGCCCATGTGGAAGAAATATATCCTTTTGTATATGATTCGATAATTCCTAATACATATCCGCCGATCATAGCTCCGGGGATACTTCCTATTCCTCCGAATACTGCTGCAATAAATGCTTTAAGACCAGGCAGCATTCCCATATAAGGTTCTACGGTCGGATACATAATAGCATAAAGCACTCCGCCCAGTGCTCCCAGTCCCGAACCGATTGCAAAGGTAATGGCAATAGTGAGATTTACATTTATTCCCATTAATTTTGCAGCTCCTGTATCCTGAGAAACAGCTCTTGTAGCTTTTCCCAGTTTTGTCTTTTTTATAAACAGATTTAAAATATACATACATATTATAGTAATAACTATAACGAAGATAGTCAGCATGCTGATATTTACCAATCCCAAATTTATTTTAATGTTCGGTGATAAAAATGCCGGAATGGATTTATTATCAATGATTTTCGGTGTTGCTCCGAAAATTATAAGTGCGGCACTTTCAAGAAGAAAGCTTATTCCGATGGCCGTTATCAACGCCGATATTCTGGGAGCATTTCTGAGAGGTCTGTATGCAAACCAGTCTATAACGACACCGAGAACGGAACAGAAAATAATTGACAGAATAAGAGCTGCAGGAAATGGAATACCGTTGGAGACAGCTACGAATACCGTATAAGCTCCCACCATTAATATATCTCCATGAGCAAAATTTATAAGTTTGACTATTCCGTAAACCATAGTATATCCCAATGCTATCAAAGCATAGATACTACCTGTCTGAAGCCCGTTAATAGTCTGTTCAATAAAATTTTTAAACATTTTTGAAACTCCTTGTGATTAAATTTAAAGAGGATATCCTTGAAATAGAAAACTTTACTTTCATATTACCTTATGTTTCTGAAAAACGGAAGAAACAAGGTAAATGGAGTAATGAGAGCTGTGGCAGCTCTCACTTTCAGGATATCCTTTTTACATACAGTATTTTATTTATAAATGTAATTAAAATTACAGTTTTTCCTTCAATACCAGTTTTCCACCTTTAACTTCTATAAATGTAACTTTTTTTTCAGGATTTCTTTCAGCATCGTATTTCAAATCTCCCGTAACCAGATTGGAAGCATTTGTTGCTGCGAGAGCTTCCCTGATTGAAGCAGGTGATAGATCTTTTACGGACTTTAAGGCAGCTTCCAGAATAGATCCTGTATCATAACCTAAAGCCGAGAAAACAATAGGGTCTATTTTATATTCGGATTTATAAGCTGTTATAAATTTCTGAACGATTTCTGCAGTATCGTCGGGAGCAAACTGACTTGCAAATATTGCTCCTTCGGCAGCAGCACCGAAATTAGTCTGAATTCCGTCCCAACCGTCTCCGCCCAAGTACTGAGTTTTAAGCCCCAATTCATTAGCCTGAGTAAGTATAAGTCCGATAGTATTGTAATAGTCAGGTATAAATACAGCTTCAGGATTCTGTCCTTTTATTTTAGTCAGGATGGATTTGAAATCCTTGTCATCTTTAGTATATTTTTCTTCAGTAACAGTTATACCGTTTTTAGCAGCTTCGTCTTTAAATGATGTAGCCAGTCCGACAGCATAGTCATTTGAGCTGTTTGTTAAAATAGCAACTGATTTAATTCCTTTTGCTTGTGCATATTTTGCAGTAATTACTCCCTGATAAGGATCAGTGAATGTCGTTCTGAATACATAATCTTTTCCTTTAGTAATATCAAAATTTGTTCCTGTAGGTGTAATCATAGGTATTTTTGCACTTTGTGCCAAGTCTGCAATTGCCAGTGAAGCTGATGAAATAACTTCTCCGACTACAAGATTGACTTTATCCTGAGAAACCATTTTTTTGAATATGTTTACGGCTTCAGTTGAATCTCCCTTACTGTCTGAAATAACAAGTTCTATTTTCTTACCGTTTATTCCTCCTGCTTCATTTATTTCCTTAACTTTTAATTTGAAGCCGTTAATAGTAGCTTCTCCGTACTGAGCCACTTCTCCTGTGAGAGGTCCGATAACTCCTATTTTGATTACATCGCTTTCAGCCATTTTCTTTTCTCCGTTTTCAGCAGCTTCTTTTTTTCCGCCGCAACTGAGGACAAATACAACAAGTAATGACATCAGTAACAATAACTTTTTCATATTTTCTTTCTCCTTCTGTAAATTAAATTTATTTTTAAAACTGTTCTTATTTAGAGAACAATGATTTACACCCTGTAAAATTTATATTTAACTTAATTATAAAAATTACAGAATAATATATTATGTATTGGAAGTATATCATAATTAATAATACAAATAAAATATGTATTATTAATGATAGGATTAATTTAATAAATTTATACTTGAAAGGTAATAATTTTAGGAAAAAATTGTTTATAATATTGGAAATATAAATGAAAATATAAAAAACGGAAGAGTAAATTAAAAAGACAGAGTAAAAAAGAAAATTGACATTGAAATTCTTTTATGCTTAAATAATTTTAAGGAATGGAGTGATTAAAATGAAAATTAAATTTGACGGAGTAATGGAAACACTGCTTATAACTCTATACATAAGATCCGAAGATTTTAAAAAGGAAAAATCCGTACTGAAGGATAAAAAGTCCGCTGAAATAATATCAAAAATAGATTATGACTTTTCAAAGTTTAAAGATGGCTGGATTTCTTACTATGGAGTTTTGGCAAGAGCAAAAGTAATGGACGAACAGGTTCAAAGATTTATTGCGGAAAATCCCGACAGTGTTGTTGTTTATGTAGGATGCGGTTTTGATACACGTTTTGAAAGGATAGACAACGGGAAAATAGGATGGTATAACTTGGATTTCCCAGAAGTAATCGAAAAAAGAAAACTGTTTTTTGATGAAAACGAAAGAGTAACAAATATCCCGAAATCTGCGTTGGATTCCTCATGGACCGAAGATATAAAAGCTGAAGAAAAAAAAGTACTTATTATTTATGAAGGAGTGCTTATGTATTTTGAAGAAAGTGAAATAAAGGAGTTTCTCAAAATACTCACAGACAGTTTTCAGAAATTTGAAGCACATTTTGACTTACTTTCTTTAGGGACATTAAAAAGACAGAAAAAACATGACACATTAAAGAAAATGAATGCACAGTTTAAGTGGGGAATAAAGGACGGAAGTGAATTAATTAGATTAAATCCTGAAATGAAACAGACAGGACTAATAAATTTTACCGGTAAAATGAAAAAAATACTTCCGTTTTCAAAAAAATGGATACTTCCAATTATGTATTTGTATAATAACCGTCTGGGAATATATACATATGAAAGAAAAAAAGGAAGTAATGTATAGAGAGAAGTTTCAGAAACTGTCGACCTCAAAATTTTATTTTAAATATGCTGAAAACTTAATAAAATGTTTTTATTGTAAAATAGATTCAAAACCAGCAAATATAATAAATTAATAAAAATTTTCCGAATTTGTAGAATATATAGTCAGGGTGTGTCTGAAAACTATCAAAATAAGGGATTTTTAACGGATATTTTAAAAGTTGTAAATAACTGGAATATCAGTTTTACCCTAATTCTGTCAATTTAAAAAATAAAGAAGAGATTGAAAATATTATAGATTTTGAATTTTCAGATATATTTTAATCAAATGGGGATATAAAAGAGCGAAAATATAATGAAAACTAATTTTAAACAGTCATTATTAATATTTTGATTATTTTTTTGCTTTCCGCTGTCAGGTATTGGGTTGATATAAAAAAATTACCCTTTTATGAGACGATAGCCGTTACTTTCGTTACAGTAGGAGGAAGTATTGTTTTTAAAGAGACGGGATATTCCGATAAGTTATTTTATTTTTCGGTATGTCTGTAAGTTATAAAGAATTAAAGGATATGTGAATGAAAAAGTACGGAGCATACAATAAATGAAACAGAGTAAAAATAATTTGACAAAAAAAAATATTAGTGATATACTGAACGGGTTAACGGCGACATGGTCGAGGGGCTTAGGCAGAGGTCTGCAAAACCTTGTACACCAGTTCGAATCTGGTTGTCGCCTCCACACTAAATAACTAAATAATAATATACAGTGCAAGACGGTATTTATACTGAATTGCACGTTTTTGTTTTATTTGTGATATTTTGAAGATAGCTATAATTTGCTTAAATTCGTTATTATTTAAATTTATTTGGCAGCATACTGACAACATATTGGCAACTTAATGGTTACAGTATAATTTAAAAGTCCGAATATTAAAATAATAAATAAAAAAATGAATAGAATTCGGATTTTTATTTATCAAATAATAATTTTAACTTTTTTATAAATGATAAATTTTTAATATCATTCTCTATATTGTTATTACTATTTTCCTGTATGTTCTGATTACCAAAGAATATTTCTTCTGTTTTAATATTTTTTTCTGTGTCGTACTTGTTATTATAATTCATTTAAAAATGTCAAAGTGAAATGAAAGTTTTTAAAAAGATAAAAAAAAGAATTTGAAAATATAGTTTTATTAAACACTAGAAGTTATAGATATATATGAAATGTTAGAGAGTAAATAAATTATTTAATAACACAGAGATGATAGAATTATCAGGGGATAAAGTGGAGAGCTTACCGCAGATAAGGTCTCATTGTCTTATATTAATGATTATATTTAATAAAATTTTTTATATAAATTAAGATACTTTTCTTTATAAAAAATATGAATTTAATTTTGGATACATGGATAATTTTATTTTATGTAATTCTTCTTAATAAATTTCCATTTGGCTCGGATGTTCATATTTGTGTAATCACAGAGGAAAAGCAGATTTATAATAAAATTTAAAATATATATAAATAATTATCAAAATTGTTATCAATTGTTATTTTCTTCATTATTAAAAAGACAAAGACTGAATGAAAGAATATATTGGTATCAATCAATTCCATATTATTACGAGAAAGAAAAAAATAGAAAACATAAATTATTTAAAAATGAGCTTAATTATTTTTCAGTTTTATTAAAAGATGTGTGATGGTGATGCTTGAAGGAAGAATTTTTAAAATATTTTGTAAAATTTATACAAAAAAATATTTAAACTTTATATTGTTATTTATTTTGATGTGTCTAAACTCATTATTTATTTATATAAGTGCTAAAATATTAGCTGAAATATATGATAATTCTAAAAATGGAAATTTAAATGAGTTATTACTTTCATGTGGGATATTGTTTTCTATATGGATTATTATTAAAATAATCGGTACGGTCAGTGATTTTTATATAAAAATTACCTCCGAAAAATTATGTTTGAACTTAATTTATCAAGTTACAGAAAAAATAATCTACTCTGATTATTCCTGGATATCAAAAAGAGAAAAAGGAGAAATATTACAAGTCTTAACCGATGATATTAATCAATTTAAAGCTTTGAATATTAATATAATTCCTCAATTTTTATATTCGATTATTCTTGCGTTTACATCAGGTATTTTTTTATATCAGTTAAATCCATTGTTATTATTCATTTCTGTGATTATTTATCCGTTGTGTACCTTGCCTGTGATATTGCTGGCTAAGTTACAACAGCAAAAAAAATTAGAAATAAGAAATATAAATGAAAATTTAAAACGATATATATTACAGGCTTTTGATAATATTAAAGATATAAAAATTTTTAATAAAGAAAATAAATTTATAAAAAAATATTATAAAAAACAGAAAGAATGGAGTAATAAATTATTTCAAATTTATTTTATAAATAGTGTGACTAAGAATATACCGCGAATTATTTCAGCGTTGGTACCGACAATAGTATATATTATAGGAGGATATTTTTATTTTAAAAATGAGGTTTCAATAGGAAAATTGCTTGTATCAGTAACAATGGCTACGAATCTTTATGTACCTATAA
>JAUNKI010000030.1 GCA_030532815.1 Leptotrichiaceae bacterium | reverse complement strand
GAAAAATAAGATTTTTAGGAGGATTTTCTATTATTTTCTGTATCCTTTTAGGAAGCATGGACTTTATACTTGATGAACCGAACCATAAAAACTGATAGTCACTACATCTTTCAACTATTTTTACAAATTCTCTTATCCCTTTTCTTTCAAAAGGCAATCCGGCGGTTATTATAAGAGGTCTGTTTATTTTATATTTTTTCAGAAAAATTTTTTTCAGTTCTTCGTCTTTCCTTATTTTATCGGTACTTACTCCATTGGATATTACTCTTATTTCCTTTTCTTCAGTCAGATATTTTTCAGTTATAAGATTTTTCGTATATTCAGTAGGCGATATAAGATAGTCGGCACCGTTATACGATTTCTTTGCCCAGAATTTTATTATCGGAGCAAGCTGATTGCTTCCTTTTACACTTCCTTTAAAATCTTCATAAGTTGTATGTGTATGATATATTACCGGTTTTTTATTTTTTTTCGCTTTTTTCAATACTCTCCACGATTTAATCCCCAATGTATTTATATGGACAATATCATAATCTTCATCAGGGTTTAAAGTATATTCCACATTATTTGCTCCAAGGGCTTCTACCTGATGATTTAATGCTTGCCCAACGCCTGATCTGCTGAATGTATTTTTTCCCTCTGAAAATAGTAAAACTTTCACGACTATCATACTCCTTTATTATTTTTTTATAAACTTCTTCCACTCTTTCTCCGAATTTTTCCGCAGTGAAGTTTTGAGATACATTATAAGCATTTTCTATTATTTTTTCTCTGAATTCTCTATCTTCTTTCAACAACTTTATATTATTTATAAATTCCTCTTCATTTTTATAAACAAGACCGGCTTCATTTTTTATGAGTAAGTCTTCCAAATTCAAATCATATCTTGCATTTACAGGAGTCTTTGCAGCCATGGCTTCTATAAATGTCAACCCCTGAGTTTCAGATATACTTGCATTCAGAAACACATCTCCCATCTGGTAATAAACAGGAACCTTGTCATGAGGTACTTCTCCCGCAAAAATCACCTTATCATTTATTCCGAGCTTTTCCGCCTGAACTTTTAAATCATCAATTATAGGTCCTCTTCCCACTATCATAAATTTAAACTGCTCTTCATTTATCTTTGAAAACATATCGATTAATACATCCAGACTTTTCTCTTTGGCTATTCTTCCTATATACACACAGAGAAAGTCACTATCCTGTATTCCGAAACTTTCTCTCATAAATTTTATTTCTTCATCAGTATAATTTCCTCTGTAAAATTTATCCAACTCTATTCCCGTCGGAATTATATTCATGTTTTTATCCACATCATATGAATAAAGTATATCTTCCACTTTTCTCGTAGGCACTATCAGCTCATTACACTTTTCACAGTAAAATTTACTTATTGCTGCCGCAAGTTTTTTTGCAGGTACTGTAAAATGTCCTTTAGTTATATAGTGTGTATAATATTCATAAAGAGTATGATATGTATGGACAAGGGGAATTTCAAGATTTATTGCTGCAAATCTTGCAAATGTCCCTACTCCCCACTCAGTCTGTGAATGTATTATATCCAGCTCTAATCTTTTTATTTTTTTCAGTATTCTTGATGAATACAGCATTCCAAGCCTGTATTGGGGTAAAGGTTTGAATTCCAGACTCGGCACTCTCAGTACATTGGGTTCCACTGTAGGTGCGTCAGGATCCGTAGTAGTTATAATGTAAACTTTATGACCTTTTTTTCTTAATTCCTTCTCCAATGTCAGTATGGAGCTTACAACACCGTTAACCTGAGGTCTGTATGTGTCAGTAAATATTCCTACTCTCATATTTTCTCCTTTTATATCAAATACCCGTTAACTTATTTCGGGAAGTTCCAGAAAAAATTTTCCTATTTTTCCGTTTCTGTAATCTTTTAAAATCCTTCTTTTTATTATTTAATATTTATGATTTTTTTTTTTTTAAATGCCAAGTCTTTTTTCAATCATTTCCATTATTTTATAATTTTCAGTTCCCTTTATACTTTCTTTGTCGGTATATTCCTGAAGATTATACACTTCCACCAAATTTCCAATTTTATCCAGTTTTTTCAGTTTATCAAGAAATTTTATCATTACGTCTTCCAATGGAAGCACATTATCTTTTATAGAGCCTGTTATTGCAAGATTGTATGCCGTATTTTCGTCTTCAAATTTAGGCCACAAAATTCCCGGAGTATCAAGAAGCTCCAGTTTATCATCTATTTTAATCCACTGTTTTCCCCTTGTAAATCCCGGTATATTTCCCACTCTTGCTTTATTCTTATTTACAAATTTATTAATGAATTTTGATTTTCCCACATTGGGAATCCCTACTATCATTGCTCTTACTTCAGTTTTTCTTAAACCTTTTCTCTTCATTTTTTCCAGTTTATCCACGTAAACTTTATCCGTTATTTTTCTAAGCTCATTAAAATTTGTTCCTTTTTCCACACTGAGAGCCACAAAATAATCGGACATTTTATTTTTAAGAAAGTATTCTTCCCATTTTTTCAGTTCTTTCGTATCAACAAGATCCACTTTATTTAATACAACTATTTTCTGCTTGTTTTTTGCCAATAGGGATATATCCGGATTTTTACTTGACAACGGTATTCTAGCATCAAGTATTTCAATAACCAGATCTATTATTTTTAAATTTTCCATTATTAAATCTTTGGTTTTTTTCATATGTCCCGGATACCAGTTTATATTCATTCGTCTTCTCCCTTTATTTCTTTTTTCAGGTATATTCCGTCATCATTCAGAGCTCTTATAAAAAGTACTATTTCACCTTTTATAGGCTTTTTTTCCAGCTTTTCTATAATTTCAGAAACATTTCCCCTTATGATTTCTTCGTATACTTTTGTGAGTTCCCTCGTTATTACAATATATCTTTCTCCAAGATATTCCCTTATATCTTTCAGGGTTTTCAGTATTCTATTGGGAGATTCCAGTATTATTATCATTCTCTCTTCATTTTTTAACTTATTGAAAAGAGTCTGCCTTCCTTTTTTTTTGGGAAGAAAGCCTTCATATGCCATTCTTCTCATATACAGACCGGAAATACTCCCTCCTGTTACTATTGATGAAGGTCCGGGTATAGCCGTCACTTTTATGTTTTCCTTCAGTATTTCATTTACAAGTTCAAAGCCCGGATCCGAAATGCAGGGAGTTCCTGCATCGGTTACCAGAGCGATTTTCTTGTTATTTTTCAGTAAATTCAGAATATTTCCGATTTGGTGGATTTTATTATACTCATGATATTGGTAAACCGTTTTTTCTATTTCATAATGATTAAGTAATTTTCTTGTTACTCTCGTATCTTCAGCAAATATATAATCAACTTCCTTTAAAATTCTTATTGCTCTGAATGTAATATCTTCAAGATTACCTATAGGCGTACCGACAACATAAAACATATATTCTCCTATATTTTATTTTTTATTCTGCAGTTTTTTATTCATTTCCTCTACTGCTCTTTTCAGCTGTACATCTCCTGTAGCTATGATTTTTTTAGCCTCTTCGGCTCCTTTTTCCTTTATAAGTATGTCTTCTATTTCCTTTTCCCTGTTTTTTCTTGCTTCTTCAGAGTCATTTGTATATCCTTTCAAAGTAAGCAGTTCTTCCATAGGAACTTTTATATCCGGTTCTATGCCTTTTTCATGTATGTAATTTCCTTTAGGTGTAAAGTATTGTGCAATAGTCAGTTTTATGGCATCTCCTGTTTTTAGAGGCAATATCTGCTGAACAATCCCTTTTCCGAATGTCTTTTCTCCTATTACCGTTCCCCTTTTGTAATCTTTAATTGCTCCCGTAACTATTTCAGAAGCAGACGCACTTCCTTTATTTACAAGCACTATTAAAGGGAAATCTCCTAAATATTTTATCGTTCTGTTATATTTTCTTTCCTGACCGTCTTTATATTTCAGTGAAACTATCAGATTTTCCTTTAAAAATAATGACGATATATCCTGTGCCTCCTGAAGCGATCCTCCCGGATTTAGTCTCAGATCCAGTATAAGACCTTTCATACCTTGTTTCTGAAGTCCTTCGATGGCTTTCTGAACTTCATCTCCCACATGATTTCCAAATCTTAAAAGACTTACATAGCCTATACCGTTGTCCAGCATTTTACTTTCAACCATTTCGAGCTTTATTTTTGCCCTTGTCATGGTAACTTTTAAAGGCTCTTTTCTACCAGCTCTTATAATTTCAACGCTGACTTTGGTACCTTCATTACCTTTCAGTAGTTTTACCGTTTCATTGGCATTAAGAGGCAGTATATCCTTATCATCGACTTTCGTAATTTTATCTCCTATTTTTATTCCTACTTTTTCTGCCGGACTTCCTATAAAAGGTGAAGTCACTTCAAGCGGTTCTCCTTTTTTCTTCTGAATGCTCATTCCGACTCCTACATATTCTCCTTCCATATCTTCGGCAAAATCCTTCAGATCTTCCTGTGACAGATATTCGGAATAAGGATCATTCAGTTTGGTTATTATTCCGGATACGGCAGCTTTGTAAAGCTCATCCTTTTTAGGTGTTTCCTTTCCTACAAATTTACTGTCTATAATATTTATTACATCAACTATTCTGCTCAGTTCGGCTGCGTCTCTGCTGTAATTTGCACTGCTGTTTTTTTCATTTCTTGCAGATTTTATTATTGTCGATGCACAAAATACAGGTATACTTATTAATATAAGTCCTGATATAAAGTATAACAGTTTATTTTTTTTCATTAATTTCCTCCTAATTAGATTAATTCACCGTAACAAACATTAAAAATTCCTTATTTCCCTTAGTTCCTTTTATCGGTGACTCTTCAACACCTACAAGTTTATAATTATTTTCTTCCGTAAAAGAAATAATTTTTTTTACTGCTTCGTCATGGTACTGTTCATCAGTTACAATGCCGTTTCTGCCTATTTTTTCCTTTCCTACTTCAAACTGAGGCTTTATAAGCATAATAATGCCGGCATTATCATTTAAAAACTTATCAAGGTAGGGAATTACTTTTGTTAATGAAATAAAAGATACGTCTATAACTGTAAAATCAACTTTTTCATTTTCCAGATTTTCAGGCATAAGGTCTTTTATATGCGTATTTTCAATAGAAATAACCTTTTCATTATTTCTCAGTTTCCAGTCAAGCTGATTTGTTCCTACATCCACACTGTAAACTTTTTTTGCACCGTTCTGCAATGCACAGTCTGTAAATCCTCCTGTAGATGCTCCTATATCAAGTATTGTTTTTCCTGAAAAATCGAGGTTCCATATTTTCAGTGCCTTTTCAAGTTTCAGTCCTCCCCGACTTACATATTTGAGTCTGTCCTTTATTCTTATTACAAGGTCATCATCATTTTTTAAATTTGTACCTGCCTTAGTAACTGTCTGCTCGTTTACAATAACATTTCCCGCCATTATTTCTCTTCTGGCTTTTTCCCTTGTTTCAAAAATTCCCCGTTCCACAAGGATTAAGTCCAATCTTTTTTTCATAACTTTATCCTCTGTCTTTAAATGATCTGATGTTTATAATTCAATATTTTAAATAATAAAATATATTTCTTATTTTTTCATTTATTTTACATTATTAAAATTATGGATAATTATTATTTATCCCAATATATAAGATTTAAATAATAACCCTATAACTATTCCGAGTATGCTCCCCCAGAATACTTCAAGAGGAGTATGACCTAAAAATTCTTTAAATTCCTCACTTATTATTTCAATACCGTCTCTTTTTTCTATGCTGTCCACAAGAGTATTAAGAGCTTTTGCATGTTTCCCCGCCTGTCTTCTCACTCCGGTAGCATCATACAGAACTATTCCTGAAAACACCATAGCTATGGCAAATTCCACAGAAGCAGCTCCCTTTAGCAGAAATACCCCCGTAGCCAAAGATACTACCGTAGAAGCATGGGAACTCGGCATTCCTCCTGTCTGAAACATTCTAATCCACTGTATTCTCTCTTTTTTCAATAAAGGATAAAACACTTTATAAAACTGGGCTGAAAAACACGAAATTGCAGCTACATCAAGAAGTCTGTTTCCAAATAATATCCCGTTATTCATTTTTTACCTTTCTTTTTAAATTCATTAAAATCCTTTGTTATTTTTCCGTCTTTATTGTTAGGCTTGAAAAAAATCATTATTTTCCCTATACTGTCTACAAAAACAGACTTTGTTTTAAGGGCAAGTTCCGTGCCTAACTCTCTTCCTATTTCCACATCTGAATTTTGAAGAACCTTTACTTTTATCAATTCTCTTTTTTTTACGACATTTGCCATGCTTTCTATTACGTTATCATCTATTCCGTCTTTTCCTATTCTTACTACAGGATCTATTCCGTGTGCAGTTTTTTTCAGAAAAGCTCTCTCCTTACTGGAAAGTTTCATTTTAAACCTCCATTATTATAGGAAGAATTATCGGTTCTCTGTCTGTTTTTTTATTTAAAAATTCTCCTACTTTAATTCTTAATCTCTGTTTTATTTTTCCTATTTCCTTGATTCCCTGTGTTTCCATATTCTCAAGCTCAAGTTTTATAAGCTCTTTTGTTTCGGATAACAGACTTTCGGCATCTTTATTATAAACAAATCCCCTCGTTACAAGCTCTATCTGCTTGTTAAAGTTTCCTGTTTTATATTGAGAAAGGGATATTATGACGATTCCGTCATCGGCAAGGTTCTGTCTGTCTTTTAACACTGCATTTCCTATATCGCCTATACCGAAACCGTCTATTAGCGTAACTCCGCTCGGTACTTTTCCTACAGCTTTGAAACTTGTCTTTGACAGCTCAATTTTCATTCCGTTTTCTGTGAGTATTATATTCTGTGACGGAATTCCCACCAGTTCAGCAGATTCCTTATGTTTTTTCAACATTACGTATTCTCCGTGAACTGGCATAAAAAATTTAGGTTTTACAAGATTTATAAGCAGTTTCTGTTCTTCCTGACATCCGTGTCCCGAAACATGTATTCCTATTCCCTTTTCAAATACTACATTTGCATGTCTTTTCAGCAGCTGATTTATATTTTTATATGCCGCTTTTTCATTTCCCGGTATAGGGCTTGCAGATATTACAACCGTATCTCCTTCTCTTAAGGATATATATTTATGTGAACCGTTGGCTATCCTTGACAGTGCGGCAAGAGGTTCTCCCTGAGTTCCGGTACACAAAATAAGTACCTTATTTGCAGGCAGTGTTTCAACTTTGTCTATATCTATCATTATTCCTTTAGGTATTTTCAAATATCCTAAATTTGAACATATTTCAAATATTTTCACCATACTTCTTCCGTCGATGGCTATTTTTCTGTTATTTTTCTCTGCTATATATATTATCTGCTGCAGTCTGTGTACATGTGATGCAAAAGCCGCAAGTATTATTCTGCCGTTTGCCTTTGCAAATTCCTCTTTAAGACTTTCTCCTACTGTTCTTTCCGATAATGTATATCCCGGTATTTGAGCATTTGTACTGTCTGAAAGCAGAAGATCCACTCCTTCTTCTCCCAGTTGTGCAAATCTTCCGAAATCAAATCCTTCTCCGTCTACAGGTGTCAAATCCACTTTAAAATCTCCTGAATGAAGAACTGTAGCTGCAGGAGTTTTTATACATATGGCATAACAGTCTGCTATACTGTGTGTCACATTTATAAATTCCACTGTAAAATATTTGGAAATTTTCAGTATACTTCTTCCTTTTATAATTTTATCCTTAGGAAGTTTGGCATCTTTCCTTTCAAATTTTGCTTTTGCCAATTCCAGTGTCAGTCTTCCTCCATACATAGGTATGTCCTCTGTACCCAGTTTTTGATATAAATAAGGTATCGCCCCTATATGATCCTCATGTCCGTGAGTTAACAGAAGTCCCTTTATTTTCTCCCTGTTGCTTTCCAAATACGAAAAATCAGGAATTATGACATCTATTCCCAAATGTTCGTCTTCAGGAAAAGTAAGTCCTGCATCTACTATGATTATTTCATCCTTGTATTGAAATGCAGTCATGTTTTTCCCTATTTCCTCTACACCTCCCAGAGGAATAACGTACATTTTCTCTTCTCTTTTTTTATTTTCATTTTTTACACTCATTCCGTCTGTTCTATCTTGGAAAAACTGTAAATTGTTTGCTTCGTTCAAACGCCCTTCATAATTCATTCCGCTATTCTGAACTCTTGTTCTGGTTCTATTGAGCACACTTCTTGAATAATCTCTTTTAAAAGGATAATCTGCTTTTTCATTTCCTTTTTTATTTTCTTTTTCCGACATTTAACGACCTCCTTTTCTTTATTTAATATTCTTTGTTATCGTCTTCTTCTTTTTCTTCTCCGAGTTCCCCCGTCAGTATTTTCCTCTCTCGAGTTCAATGAAATATTTTTTTTCAATTCATATTTGTCCCTGTATCTGTCTATGAACGTTCTCGCCATTTGCCCTGACACTATTCCTCCGTATCCTGCCCCTTCTACTATGGACACAAAAACTATCTCAGGATTGTCAGACGGAAAATATCCCGCTATCCATGAGTGATTATCTTTAAACCCTGTATTCTGGGCAGTTCCCGTTTTGGCAGAAACGGGATAATTGGGTATATAAAGTATCCTTGCCGTTCCTCCACGTGAACTTACAGGAAGTCTTAAAGCATTCTGCATAAGTTTCAGGTTTTTCTGACTTATATTTGCCTTTCTTGATATTTTCGGCTCATTCATTTCAATTTTTCCGTCGTAAGAAACAAATTTATCCACAACAGTCGGTTTCATCATAACACCATTATTAGCTATAATCTGATATACAGAAGCCGCCTGTATTGGAGTCATCAGTACGTACCCCTGACCGATCGACATATTTATAAGGTCTCCCGGCAGCCACACCTGATCCTGCTTCTTTTTAAATCTTTTCTTTTTCCATTCAGGTGTAGGTAGTACTCCTGCCTGTTCTCCCGGAATGTCTATTCCGGTTTTTTCTCCTACTCCGAATTCTTTTGAATATTTTATAATATTGTCTTTTCCCGCTCTCTGGGAAAATATGTAATAATAAGTATTTACGGAATATTCTATTGATTTATTGAAATTTGTAATTCCGTATCCCCGACTGCTCGAATCTCTGAAGATAAGTTTTCCGAACTTATACTGGCCGGTAGACATCACGGTATCATAAGGTGATATTCCGGATTCCAGTATTCCTATTCCTGTTACCGCTTTAAAAATCGAACCTGGAGGATACAATCCTGCAACACCTTTATTTACAAGAGGCTTTGTTTTGGAATTTACCAGTTCGTTCCACTGGTCATCAGGAATCCTTGAACTGAGTAGATTCAGACTTATTTCAGGATTACTTACGAATGTTATGATTTTCCCGGTTTTTGCCTCCATAGCAATAAACGCTCCGCTTTTACCTGAAAAAGCATATGTCATATGTTTCTGCAAATCCAAATCTATTGACAGATATATACTTTTTCCCGTAATACTGGAAACATCCTTTATTTTCTTTATTACATTTCCGTGAACATCCACTTCGACTTCTTCCACTCCGTCCTGACCTTTCATTTGCCTGTCATATTCTTTCTCGACACCTTTTTTACCGATCAGATCGTCATTCTGATATCCTTCTTTTTTCAGTTCATTATATTCTTTTTCACTTATCGGCTTCACATTTCCTATTGCATGCGAAGCGATACTATCTTCAGGATAGTATCGCTTATTGTATTCCACTATATCTATTCTGTTATTTTTAATTTTTTCTATTGCTTTCAATGCAATGTTTTTATCCAAATCCTCTATAACAAGAATAACTTTATCAGTTCCCATACGGGGCTGCTTATTGAACCTTGTTATAATATAATCGGTTGTATATCCAGTTATCTCATTTATTTTCTGTATATCTTCTATTGTTTCCCTTATTTTTTGAGCTCTCTGCTTTTTTTCCCGAGACAGCCTTTCCTCTATACGTTCTTTGTCATAACTCTGAATTTCTCTGAGAAGAGCTATGTCACTATTTGAAAGCTGTTTAGTGTCAATGTGTATAAGTTTGTATCCCGTAGTATTTTTGGCAAGCAGCTTTCCTTCCCTATCGTATATTTCTCCTCTTGTAGCTTTAATAATATTTGTTCTTATTCTGTTTTGCAGTGCCCTTTCTTCATAAGTCGAAGCATTCAATATCTGAAGGGAAAAAAGTCTTACTATCAAAACGGAAAAAATCACTCCCACTGCCAATATGAATGTCACATATCTGGGGTTTTTCTCCTCTTTATCCAATTCTCTCATAATTTTTCTCTTTACTCCCTGTTCCCTAAATTACGCTGCCTTCTTCGTTCACACCTTCATAAAATTCATCCAGCTGATAATACTCTCTGGCATCTTTGCTGAAAATACTTATTATTATATCTCCGGAATCTATGAGAACCCAGTTGCATTCTTCCAGACCTTCTATACTTCTTATATTTTCCGAACTCTTTTTTATGTCATTGGCTATAGCTTCGATATTTCTTGAAGAACTCCCTGTACATAATATGGAATAATCGAAAAACGGAGATTTCCCCTGCATGTCGAATACTTTAATATCCTGACCTTTCTTATCTTCAATTATAGATACAATTGCATCTATTTCCTTCTGCAATTCCCTGTTTTCTTTCATTTTACCTTCCTTTTTCCGAATTTTATATTTAATTTTTTGATACTACTACTATTTTACCGTTAATTTCATTATCAGCAATTAATTTTACTCCGCCTCCGATATTTTTTGCAATCAGTTTAGCCGTATAAATATCCGCAGGATTGTAAAAAACTTTTATATCATTTATTCCGTCCAGCTTTTCACCTTTAAATTCTGTCGTTTTAACTGTTTTCGGTTTATATCCCTGTATTTTTTCGGATACTAGGGACTTATCCCCCGATGTCAGTATTTCCACAGGAAAACTTATCTGAGCGTCATTTCCTGTTATTATAACAAAATCCGCTTCAGGCTTTACGGCTTTGTCTTCAAATATTTTGACATATTTCAAGCCCGCTTCACTGATTAAAGCTTCAACTTCGGTTTCATTGAGTTTTCGGACTATGACATAATTCATTGTTTCAGGCTTGGTATGATTTTCCGCATTATATTCCAGTCCGAATTTTGCTTTTAACTTTTCTCCGATATTTTTTGCAAATCCGTCAATACCGTTTGCATTAAGTACTTCTATTTTTTTTCCTTTCAGTGTTTCTTCAGGATTTGTATTTACAACAGTTTCTTCCTTTACTTCTTCGGATTTTCCGACATTATTTCCCTGAGGCATTGCTGTAAGCATTTTTTCAAACTTTATACTGTCCACAT
This sequence comes from Leptotrichiaceae bacterium, assembly GCA_030532815.1. Lineage (GTDB taxonomy): Bacteria > Fusobacteriota > Fusobacteriia > Fusobacteriales > Leptotrichiaceae > Pseudoleptotrichia. The sequence continues at coordinate 4,467 of JAUNKI010000030.1, read as the reverse complement.
GCTTTTCATTTCCTACTGTAGTTACGGGAATAACCACACTTCCTACAGGCTGCTCATTTTCAGTTATGTAATTTATTCCTGAAGGAAAATATTTATTCAGATCATTTAGCAGTTCCGCTTTGTTCAATACTCCTATATTCAACTGTTTAAGTATTCCCGTTGTAAAATACTGCTCAACTTTTTTTGTTTTTGTCAGATACATATCCTTAGGCAGTTCAAAAGTATTTCCGTTATAGTAGACATAGTACTTATCTCCTGTTCGGAATATCCTGTTTTCACTTTTTAAAGTTTCCGTATTTTCAAAACATGAAATAAGAAACAGTAAACTTATCATTACTAATAAAATCTTTTTCATATTATATCTCCTTCTAATAGTATTCCGTCAAAATTAATTATTTCAGCATCTACAAGATCTGAAACTTTTACATCCAGATTATTTTTTCCTTCTTTTTTCAAATCAATAAATACTCTCAAATAATTTTCAGTGTAACCGAAAGCTCTGTCTTCGACTATTTCTTCAATATAAACTCTCTGTTTTGAGCCGACGGTCTTTTTTCTGAATTCGGCATATTTTACATTGTTCAGCTTCTCAACTTCTTTTACTCTTCTTTTCTTTTCCTGAAAATCTATTTTTCCGTCCATTAACATTGCCGTAGTTTTTTCCCTATCTGAATAAGGAAATACATGCAAATCAGAAAATCCGAGTAAGTCAAGGTTTTTCATTGTATTCTCAAAATTTTCTCTTTCTTCCTGAGGAAATCCTACTATTATATCAGCAGTAAGGGAAACTTCGGGAACTTCCCTTTTTACTTTTTCAAGTACATTTACTACAAAATCAGCTTTATAATTTCTTCTCATCAGGTACAGAATTTTATCATCAAGTGTCTGTACGGACACATGCAGATGAGGCATAAGTTTGGGATTATTTTTCAACATATCCAAAAATTTGTCAGTTATAGTATCCGGATATACCGAACTCACCCTTACTCTTTCCACTGATTTTATTTTCAGTATTTTTTCAAGTATCGTGTCAAAATCCGTTTTAGGTTCAAGGTCGAGACCGTATTCACTCATATTTATTCCTGTCAGTACCACTTCCTTGTACCCCTGTTCACCAAGATAGTTTATCTCTTCAAGAATACTGTTTTCATCTCTTGACCTGCTGAGTCCCCTTGCATAAGGTATTTTACAGTAGGAACAGAATTTTGTGCATCCGTCCTGTATTTTTACGAATGCCCTTGCTTTTTCCCTCAAAACGGTATATTTTTTTGAACTGTATTCCTTTTCGTCAAATATATTGTCTACCTGATAGTGGGAAACATTTTTGCTTATTATACTGAAAACATTTTCTTTTTTGGAATTTCCGATTATAAAATCAATTTCCTTCATTTCCTTCAAATCGTCAAGATTTGTCTGAGCATAACACCCTGTCGCCACAACTATGGAATCAGGATTCGTATTTTTAGCACGTCGCAGCATTTTCCTATTCTTTTTGTCTGCCACATTTGTAACTGTACATGTATTTACAATATAAATATCCGCTTTCTGGTCAAAATCTACTTCTTTATAGTCGTTATCAAGAAAGTCCTTTTTAATGACTTCAGTTTCATACTGATTCACTTTACAGCCTAAAGTGTAAAATGCCACTGTTTTCATCGTATTTCTTTCAATACTTTCTGTTTTCTCATTTTCCGGATTTCTGTCATTTATAGACATTTGCCAATATCCCTCCTATGACAATTGCCGCCGTTTCTGCTCTCAGTATTCTTTTTCCGAGACTGATTTCCACAGCTCCCGTTTTTTTCAGAAATTCAGCCTCTTCATCGCTTATCCCGCCTTCAGGACCCACTATATAAAGAATATTTCTGTCGTTTTTATTTATTATATCAACTAATGATGCAGATCTATCACTTTTTTCATAAGCATAAAAAATCTTATCATATAATTCATAGTTTATACTTTGTAATCTTGTGATGGGACATATTTCTGTAAATTTTACACCTTTACACTGTTTTAAAGCTTCCTTTACAGTAGTATCCCATTTTTCCTTTTTCTGATTTATTTTCACTACTACACGTTCCATCTGAAGAGGAATTATTTTATTTATCCCGATTTCAGTCAGTTTTTTTATTGCCGTATTCATTTTTTCATTTTTTAAAATACCGATTGCAGCATCTATATTAATATTCAGCGAATAATTATCTTCATTTTTTTTTATTATTTTTAATTTTATTTCCTTTTTCGAGATTTCCGATATTTCAGTTATATATTCAAACTCTCCGTCAATTGTTCTCACGACATCTCCTATACCGAGTCTGAATACTTTCCGTACATGATTTATATCCGAACTGTCATTTATAATAATGACATCTCCATTTATGTTCTTTTTGTCACTTATAACTGTCAGCAATTCAATGCACCTCGATTAATTTACTCAGATTTTTCCGTTTCAAACAGTGTATTTTCGTAACTGTCTTTAGAATATGGACTATTTCCGCCTTTTCTTTTTTCATTCAATATTTTTTCCAATCCGAGATGTCTGTAGCCGTGCTCTGTAACTACACGTCCTCTCTGAGTTCTTTTTATATATCCTATTTTTACAAGATAAGGCTCATAAACTTCTTCTATTGTTCTTTTGTCTTCACCGAGAAGAAGTGAAAGAGTTTCTATTCCCACAGGACCTCCGTTATAGACATTTATAATGGATTTTAGTATATTTCTGTCAAGTTCGTCAAGACCGCTGTCATCTACTCCGAGAAGCTTTAAAATTCCGTCAACGCTTTTTTTGTCAAGTATCCCTTTTCCTTCTACAAGGGCATAATCTCTCGCTCTCTTAAAAAGTCTGTTGGCTATTCTCGGCGTTCCTCTGCTTCTTTTGGCTATTTCCGTTATTCCGTCCTCATCATAGGACACCTGAAATATATTCGCTCCCCGTCTTATTATTTCCTTCAGTTCTTCCAGACGGTAATATTCCATTCTATGAGTCACTCCGAATCTGTCTCTTAAAGGCGTACTGAGCTGTCCTGCCTTTGTAGTGGCTCCTATAAGGGTAAATTTAGGCAGCTCTATTCTTATACTTCTTGCAGACGGACCTTTTCCTATGAGTATGTCGAGTTCTCCGTCTTCCATTGCAGGATACAGAACTTCCTCCACAGACGTATTCAATCTGTGAATTTCATCTATAAATAAAATATCATTTTCTTCAAGAGATGTCAAAATAGCTGCCAAATCTCCCGCTTTTTCCAAAACCGGACCTGTAGTTATTTTAAGGTTGACTCCCATTTCAGTGGCAATAACTCCTGCCAAAGTAGTTTTCCCCAAACCCGGAGGTCCGTAAAGGAGTATATGGTCCATTGCTTCATTTCTGATTTTTGCAGCTTTTATAAAAATATTCATTTTTTCCTTTAAATCTTCCTGACCTATATATTCACTAAATGTTTTAGGTCGCAGCGTTTTCTGAATATTGTCTTCGCCCAACTCTTCAGAGGCCAATATTCTTTCATTTTCCATTAATTCTCCTCAACTAAATCTGTTTTAACAGCAGCATTAAAAAAAACTGAAATACCGCTATAATTCCTCCTAAAATTCCGCCTATTACTTCAATATGTTTTAATTCTTTTTTAGATATTTTCAATATTATATTTTCTATTTCATTTAATGAAAAATTGGTCATTTTTTCAACCATAATTTCCTTAAAATCAATTTTTTCTTCCATTACTCTTAAAATTTCTGCAAGTATTTCTTCTTTATTTTCCAAAATTGACTTTTTAAAATAGGATTTCAGCTTTTCCATTAAGGAATCATTTACAAGCATTTTCAATAGCGGATTTTTTTCAAGAATACTGTTCTGAAGCTTGACCCCTATTATTTTGTCCACAAGTTCATCCACTATTTCCTCATCCAGTTCGCTTCCTTTAAATCTTTCGGCTATATCAGATACCGAAATAAGTTCCTGTTCGACGACACCTGCAATATTTTCCGTTATTTCATCTCTTCTTTTGGGAATAAGTCCCTGTATTTTAAAAAATAGAAAATTTATTTCCTCATAAGGTCTGAAAAGTAATTTTATTGCAAGATAATTTGTAAACCACCCGATTAATGTCCCCACAAATACCATTACTATAAACTGTACTGCCAAATGTTTCAATTTTTTCCTCCGTAATTTATCTTTTTTATTTTCATTTTTCCAAATATTTCTTTTATTCTGATTTTATTTTCAATACTTAAAATTACAGTTACATTGTATAATAGCATATTTACCTTTATTTTTCAAGTTAAGAAGAATTTCCGTGAAGGCTCACCGTCGCTCTCATACTCCTGTTGGCTGTAAAATTTTTTAACCTCAAAATATGAACTGTACTTAGATTTATCCAAACTTTTTTGAAAAAAAACTTAACAAAGTCTCTTCAAGCACTCTAAATTATTTTATATTCAAAAATACTTCATTTACTAAAAAATTTCAAATCC
>JAUNKI010000029.1 GCA_030532815.1 Leptotrichiaceae bacterium | reverse complement strand
TTCTACAATTTTTTTAAATAAAAACAGCCGATAAGCTGTTTTTATTTAAAATCTTTTATTTATAGCATATAAATTTTACTTCTTTATCCAAGGCATTAATTCTCTTAATTCTTTTCCTACTTTTTCAAGTTCATGATTAGCTGCTTCTTCCCTTTTCTTTTTAAGAAAAGGCTGTCCTGCTTTAGAATCTGCAAGAAATTCATCTGCAAATTTTCCTGACTGTATATCCGCCAAAATCCCTTCCATCGCTTTCTTCGTTTCAGAAGTAATTATTTTCGGTCCTGTCACAAAATCTCCGAATTCAGCAGTATTTGAAATAGAGTGACGCATTTTTGCCAATCCTCCTTCATAAATAAGGTCAACAATAAGCTTCATTTCATGAAGACATTCAAAGTAGGCATTTACAGGATCATATCCTGCTTGTCTTAATACTTCAAATCCTGTTTTAATCAATTCCGTTATTCCTCCGCATAAAACTGCCTGTTCTCCGAATAAATCAGTTTCAGTTTCCTGTTTAAATGTAGTTTCAAGAATTCCCGATCTCCCTCCTCCTACACCTGACGCCCATGCCAATGCCACATCCTTTGTATCTCCTGCAGAATCCTGAGCAACGGCTATCAGACACGGAACACCGCTTCCTTCCTGAAATGTTCTTCTTACGAGATGCCCCGGTCCTTTAGGAGCAACCATAAATATATTTACATCTTCTGTAGGTTTGATTTTTCCGAAATGTATGTTAAAGCCATGTCCGAAACCGAGATAGGCACCCTTTTTCAGATTAGGGGCAATATCTTTTTCAAAAATACCACTTTGTAATTCATCAGGTATTAAAACCATTACTATATCTGCATCTTTTACGGCTTCCGAAGTTTCCTTAACCGTAAATCCCGCTTCTTCAGCTACTGACCATGATTTAGACCCTTTTCTCAATCCTATTGTTACATCCATACCGCTTTCCTTCAGGTTCAGCGAATGAGCGTGTCCCTGAGATCCGTATCCCAAAACTGTTATTTTCTTTCCTGTAAGTTTATCCAGATTGCAGTCTGCATCATAATAAACTGTTGTTCCCAAAATATTTCCTGCCATTATTAAATCCTCCTATTTTATTATTAATTTTATTAATGTTATAAATATTTTTTCTTATTATAAGATAATATTTCTTATTAGTCCTTTCAAATATTTACTTTACGTATACATCTTCTTCGTTTATTTTACGACTAACCAAGGTCGTTCGTTTTCCCATTCAATTCTTACGGAAATTCCGAAAAGTTCCGTAAGAAATTTATCTGTCAGTATATCCTTTTTCAATCCTTGAGCCATTATTTCTCCGTCTTTCAATAATGCCACATGAGTTACTGACGGAATTATCTCTTCAATTCTGTGTGTTACATATATAAACGGAATTTTCTTTCGGCTATTTGTTCTTTCTTCCAGTACCGACAAAAAATATTCCCTTGATACAATGTCCAGCCCTGAACACGGTTCATCCAGAATAAGCAGCTCAGGTTCATTCATAAATGCCCTTGCAAGAAGTGTTCTTCTCTGTTCTCCCTGAGATAAAGTGGAAAAATATTTATCTTTTATATAGCTTATTTTAAAATCCTCTATTATTTTTTCAGCCCTTTCTTCATCTTTTTTATTTATTTTCTGGTAGATCCCGATAGAACTGAATTTTCCCGAAATTACTATATCTTTTAATTTTTCCTTATTCAGTGTGAATAAAAAATTATTTAATGAGGAACTCACAAATCCTACCCTGTCTTTTACGTTTTTCCAGACATAATTCCCGAACCTGTGTCCGAAAACCCTTACTTCTCCCTTTGTAGGAAATGTATACGCGGGTATCATTCCGAGAATTGTGGATTTTCCTGAACCGTTTAATCCTAACAGAACCCAGTTTTCATCACTTTCCGTGTGCCAGTTTATATTTTTTAAAATTGTTCTGCCTTCTCTTACAAACGATACATTTTCATAGTGCAAAATTTCCTTTTTCTCCCGTTCCAAAAAATCGTCCTCCCTATATCCGGATTTACTGCATTATTTCGGTTTTTCTCCTGTTGTGATAAACTCCGTCATATTTTCCGTTATTTCCGATTATACTTTTTAAATATTACTTTTTACATCTCCTCTCCATTCCGTACTTCTTATATTCGGGAGGCAATTTCCTTTCCCATTTCTCTTGTTCCTATTTTTTGAGTTCCTTCGGTATAAATATCCGCTGTCCTGAATCCTTTATTCAAAACTTCTTCTACGGCTTTTTCCACAGCATTTGATTCTTTTTCCAGACCGAAGGAATATTTCAACATCATTGCTGCCGACAATATTGTTGCTATGGGATTTGCAATATTTTTTCCCGCAATGTCAGGAGCGGAACCGTGACTCGGTTCATATAATCCTATTTTTCCGTCGCCTAAACTTGCCGAAGGCAGCATCCCTATTGAACCTGTCAATACAGAAGCTTCATCTGACAAAATATCTCCGAAAGTATTTTCAGTAAGTATTACATCAAACTGTCCCGGATTTATAACTAACTGCATCGCAGCATTATCCACATACATATGTTCCACCAAGATTTCAGGATATTCAACTGCAATTTCCTCTACAATTTTCCTCCACAATTTGGAAGTATTCAGAACATTATGTTTATCCACACTTACAAGTTTTCTCTTTCTGACTTTGGCTATTTCAAAAGCTTTCCTCGTAATTCTTTCAATTTCATACCTTTTATAGGATAATGTGTCATGTGCTTCATTATCCGAATATGTTTTCTTTCCGAAATAAAGACCTCCTGTCAGTTCTCTTACTACCATTATATCCAGTCCATCGCCGATAATTTCACTTTTCAGGGGACTTGCATCTTTCAGTACACTGTATAAAATTGCGGGTCTTAAATTTGTATATACTCCCAGTTCCTTCCTTATTCCTAAAAGGCCCTTTTCAGGTCTTTTGTCAGGCTCTGCATTATCCCATTCAGGTCCTCCTACAGACCCTAACAGAACAGCATCACTGTTTTTACATATTTTTCCTGTTTCTTCCGAATAGGGAATTCCGTATTTATTTATGGATTCTCCTCCCAGATATCCGCGTGTATAAATAAATTTATGTCCGAATTTTTCTCCGACTCTATCCAGAACTTTTACCGCTTCATCAACTATTTCAGGACCTATACCGTCTCCTTTCAGTATTGCAATTTTATATTCCATATTCTTATACGGATATTTCAAATATCTGAAACAATCCCTCTCCTTTCTTTTATTTTAGTGTATTTTACCTTTTCTGCTACTTTAATGAAGGCTGAAAATATTATTCACAGGCTTCTTCATAGGCTTTTATTTCATTTTCATACTCCAATGTCAGTCCTATACTGTCAAGCCCTTTAATAAGTCTCTGTTTCCATGTCTCCTCCAACTCAAAGAAATAATTTTTTCCCCGCGCCGTCAGTTTATTATTTTCCAAATCTACTGTAACAGTAATATTGCCCGGAAGAGCCGCCAGCTCCTCCCTTTCCTTTTTTGACAATGTAATAGGCAGATGTCCGTTATTCAACCAGTTCATATAGAAAATTCCCGAATATCCTCCTGCAACAATAACATGAAATCCGTAATCCTGTAACGCCCATGCAGCATGTTCCCTCGAAGAACCGCAACCGAAATTTTCTCCTGTTATGAGTATCGTCCCTTTTCTATATTCGGGTTTATTCAGATTAAAATTCATATTGTCCGTGCCGTCGGAATTATAACGCCATTCATCAAATACATAATCTCCAAATCCTGTTTTTTCAATACTTTTCAAATACTGTTTAGGTATTAACTGGTCCGTGTCTATATTGTCATTCATAATAGGCACTATTGTTCCTTCATATTTAGTAAAAGGCTTCATTATTCCACCCCCTCTTCATATCTCACATCTACAAATTTTCCGTGTATTGCTGCCGCTGCTGCCATTGCAGGACTTACAAGATGTGTTCTCGCTCCTTTTCCCTGTCGTCCTTCAAAATTTCTGTTTGATGTAGAGGCACAGTGTTCTCCTCCAGGTATCTGGTCAGGATTCATTCCGAGACACGTGGAACACCCTGCCTCTCTCCACTGAAATCCTGCATTTTTAAGTATATCGGCTATTCCGTTTTCTTCGGCAGCTCTTTTGACTGGCTGAGAACCGGGAACTACTACGGCAATTATATTCGGATGAACTTTTCTTCCCTTTACTATTTTTGCCGCAATTTCAAGATCACTTAACCTTCCGTTTGTACATGAGCCTATAAATACGTGTTTCAAAGGTATGTCAAAAGGCGTCCCTCCGGGTTTCAGACCCATATATTCATATGCTTTTTCATAATTATGATCTTTTATTTGAGGAAATACTCCTGTTATATCCATTCCCATTTCGGGATTTGTTCCCCATGTTACTTGAGGAACGAGATTACTCACATCTACTTTTATATATTCATCAAATGCCTCGACAGAATCCGTATAGAGCTCTCTCCATTCAGTAATTTTTTTCTCAAATTCTTCTCCTTCAGGCATAAATTTCCGACCTCTCATATATTCAAAAGTCGTTTCATCAGGAGCTATAATTCCCGATTTTCCTCCACCTTCAATTGCCATATTGCATATCGTCATTCTTCCTTCCATTGAAAGATTCCTTATCGTATCTCCGAAAAACTCGAAGGCATATCCGTTTCCAAGCCCTATGCCGTATGTTTTTATAATATGAAGTATAATATCTTTGGCATAAACCCCCTTATGAAGTTTCCCAGTTATTTCTATTCCCATTGTTTTAGGTTTTTTCTGCCATATTGTCTGTGTTGCCAGTACATGTTCCACTTCACTCGTACCTATTCCGAAAGCCAATGCTCCGAATGCTCCGTGAGTTGCAGTATGACTGTCTCCGCACACTACGGTTTTTCCGGGCTGGGTCAGTCCCTGTTCGGGACCTACCATATGAACTATCCCGTTATTTTCATTAAACATGTCCAAAAGTTCTATTCCAAATTCCTCACAGTTTACTTTCAGTGCATCTAACTGTGCTTTCGATATCTTATCTGATATATTCATTCTTTCGGCAACTGTCGTAGGAGTGTTATGATCCATTGTTGCAAAAGTCAAATCGGGTCTTCTCACTTTACGCCCTGCCATTTTCAGTCCTGAAAATGCCTGAGGTGAGGTCACTTCATGAATTAAATGCAAATCAATGTAAAGCAGCTGTGCTTCTCCCTGTTTTCCCGTAACTACATGTTTTTCCCATACTTTATCAAATAAGGTTTTAGGTTTTCCGGTATCAGCCATTTTTCCCTCCATTTTTTTCTTCATACTCTGATATTTATATTTTTCTTTATTTATTTCTTTTTCAATTTCAATACTACTATTTCAGGTCGGGCAAAAAATCTGACGAACATTCCAAATGCACTTCCGCCTAACCCTGATGTAATATATATTTTATGTCCTCCGTATTCTTTCAGTCCATAGCCGTATTTCTCCTTATATTTTATAGGAGCTAAAACTATTTTACCGAAAAATGTTATCTGACCTCCATGAGTATGGCCTGCCAAAGTTATATCCGCAATTTTTTTCTGATTTTCAGTCATTTCTTCAAAATAATCGGGATTATGAGTAATATAAATGTTAAAATCCCCTTTTTTTATTCCGTTAAAAGCTTTGTCAGCATCAGGCATTCCCTTCCACAAATCATCCACTCCTGAAATATAAATACTTTGATTATTTACCGTAATCTTATCATTCCCGTTTACCAGTATTTTATATCCTAATTTTTTAAGACTCTCAATATTTTTTCTCACTGAATTATAATCATGATTTCCTAAAACTGCATATACTCCGTATTCAGGTTTTCCGAGTTTTTCCATTTCCTTATAAAACAATGGAATTTTACCTGTCCAGTTAGTATAATCTCCTCCTAAAATTATAATATCCTTTTCCTGTTCATTTACGAGCTTTATTATTTTCTCCAGCTGTTTTTTATTGAATTTTGTACGTGTGTCCAGCTGAAAATCCGCAATAAAAACTGCTTTTTTTCCGTCAAACTCTTCGGGAATGTCTTCCGAAACTATTTCCAAAGTTTCTATTTTAATATCAGTATATTCATAATGAGCATACAGGAACATAGTAATTCCGATTATAACTCCGCTTAAAAATATATATTTTACTCTTTTAAAATTTAACTTTTTACGTATTTTCATTTTTAATCAGACCTTCTTCAGTTCAAATATAACTATTTCGGGCGGAGCAAAAAATCTGATGAACATTTCCAAAAAGCTTCCTCCTACACCTGATGTAATATATATTTTATGCCCTCCGTACTCTTTCATTCCGTATCCGTATTTCTCCTTATGTTTTATAGGAGCCAAGACTACTTTTCCGAAAAATGTCACTTGTCCTCCGTGAGTATGTGCCGCCAAAGTTATATCCGCAAGCCTTTTCTGATTTTCGGTCATTTCTTCGAAATAATCGGGATTATGAGTCATAAATATTACAAAATCTTCCTTTTCTATCCCTTCCAGAGCTTTTTCAGCGTTAGGTATTCCGTGCCATAAATCCTCCACTCCCGCAACATATATACTTTGATTATTTACCGTTATTTTCCTGTTTCCGTTTACGAGAATACTGTATTTCATTTTTTCAAGATATCCGGTACTTTGCTCAATATCGGGATATTCATGGTTTCCGTATATTGCATACACTCCGTATTCAGGGATTTTAATATTTTCAGCTTCTTTATAAAAAGCGGCTCTGTACTTTTCCCATGTGGAATAATCTCCTCCCAGAAGTATTATATCCTTTTTCTGTTGATTTATAAGATTAACCGCTTTTTTCAGCTGTTTCCTGTTAAATCTTCCTATTGTATCATACTGAAAATCTGCAACATAAAGTATTCTCTTTCCGTCAAATTCCTCAGGAATATCTTCCGATTTTATTTCTATTGTTCTTACTTTGATATCCGTATATTCATAATGGGCATAAATCAGCATTATAAGAGGAATTACACTCATTATGAATAAAACTTTTAAAAATCGTGTCTTATTTTTTTTCATTTTTATTTTCCAACTCTTTCTGTTTTTCCTTATTTAATTTACTACTTGAAATGATATTTATCCCCGCGTGTAAAGCCTGTTTATTCCGTTTATATAAGCGTTTATACTCGCTTCGACTATATCGGTACTCTGTCCCTTTCCTATATATCTTTTACCATCTTTTCCGATAATTACTATAACCTGTGCCTGTGCGTCCGTATCTCCGGTTATTGATTCAAGCTTGTATTCTTCAAGAATAAAAGTATCTTCAAGTATTTTATTTACTGCATTGTATGCCGCGTCTACAGGTCCGTCTCCATATGCTTCGGCACGTTTTCTGCTTCCTTCTGAAAAAATGGAAATTTCCGCTTTAGGCTTTTTATCCTTTCTTGTAATTTCAAAATAATCAAGGGAAATTTTTCCTTCAACTTTTGCCGCATCTCCTGTTACAAGGGAAATTATATCTTCGTCAAGTACATACTTTTTCTTATCTGCAAGAACTTTAAATTCATTAAACAGTTCTTCAGTTTTTTTATCATCAATATCATAAAAACCCAGAGATTTCAACTTTTCAGTAAAAGCATGCTTCCCTGAAAGTTTTCCGAGTACAAGACTATCAGTGTTTCTTCCTACGGATTCAGGATTTATAATTTCATAAGTTTCAGGATTTGCAAGGACACCGTGCTGGTGTATTCCCGACTCATGGGCAAAGGCATTTGCTCCCACTATTGCCTTGTTGGGCTGAATGGAAACTCCCGTTAAAAGACTTACAAGCCTGCTCGCAGGGTATATCTGTTTTGTATCAATATTTGTAGTATATTCTCCGAAAAGATCCTTCCGTGTTCCCAGTATCATTACTACTTCTTCAAGGGATGTATTTCCTGCTCTTTCTCCGATTCCATTAAGTGTACATTCTATCTGAGTAGCTCCCGCTTTTATTGCAGCTATGGAATTCGCCACCGATAGTCCCAGATCATCGTGACAGTGTACTGAAATATCAACATTCCCGATCCCTTTTACATTTTCCCTTAAATATTTAATCATTTCGTACATTTCATCAGGTGTTCTGTATCCTACAGTATCAGGAACATTCAATGTAGTTGCACCCGCTTCTATTGCCGCTTCATACACCTGTACAAGATATTCCTTTTCCGTCCTTAAAGCATCTTCTGCAGAAAATTCTATATCATCAAAGAAAGATTTTGCATAGGCGACCGTTTCCCTCACTCTTTCTATAATCTGTTCTTTGGACATTTTAAGTTTAAATTCCCTATGAATCGGAGAAGTGGCTATAAACGTGTGTATTCTCGGTTTTGCTGCATTTTTCAAAGCTTTTGCGGCAGTTTCTATATCTTTTTTCACAGCCCTTGCCAAACTTGTGACAACTGATTTTTTTACATTGTCCGCAATAAGTTTTACCGCTTCAAAATCCCCGGGAGAAGCTACGGCAAATCCCGCCTCAATTATATCCACTCCCAATGTTTCGAGCTGTCTTGCTATTCTCAATTTCTCTTCGGCATTTAAATTTACTCTCGGCGTCTGCTCGCCGTCTCTTAATGTAGTATCGAATATTTTTATGTGTTTCATTTCTCAGCTCCTTCCAAACTTTTGAAAAATTCTTTTAAGTTCAGCTTTATCTTTAATACCCGAAGCTACAAGAGCATATAATATTATTATAAAGGAAATAAATATGAAACATCTCGGACTGTGTTACATTTTTTCTCCCCTGCTCATTGCAGTAACTCCTGTTTTTGCTATTTCCAGAATTCCGTAATTTTTCATTATTTCAACAAATCCTCTTAATTTCTGTACATCACCTGTAAGTTCTATTATAAGGGACGAAGGAGACACATCAAGTACTTTTCCCCTGTATATGTCCGCAATCTGAACTATCTGTGATCTCGTTTCCGTATCCGATTTGACTTTTATAAGCATAAGCTCTCTTCGGATAACTCCCTGATCGGGAAATACTTTTACTTTAACTACATCTACTATTTTATACACCTGTTTCTGTATCTGGTCAAGAGATTTCTGATCCCCGTCCACAGTCAGAGTAAGACGGGCATATCCGGGTTTATTTGTTACCCCTGCCGTCATTTTATTTACAAAATATCCCCGTCTATTGAAAAGGGACATTATCCTTGCCACTATTCCGTTTGTATTTTTCGTAATTATTAAAATTTCATGTTCCCTATTCATTTTCAAGCACTCCCCTCTTACCGACCATTTGGCTTACACTCGTTCCTGCCGGTATCATAGGATATACATTTTCTTCCTTTTCAACTATACAGTCTATTACCACTCCTTCATCGGACATTATGAGAGCTTTCAGTTTAGTTTTTAAATCTTCCTTCGTTTTCAACCTTGCTGACTTTATTCCGTAAGCTTCGGCAATTTTTATAAAATCGGGATTGTGAGTCAAATCGACAAATGAATATCTTCTGTCATTAAATATTTCTTGCCACTGCCGTACCATTCCGAGAAATGAATTGTTTACAATAAGTACTTTTACAGGAAGATTATACTGTTTTATAAGCATAAGTTCCTGAAAAGTCATCTGAAATCCTCCGTCTCCGACTATAAGTACTACTTTTTTATGCGGTGCTGCAACTTGTGCACCTATTGCTGCGGGAAGCCCAAATCCCATCGTACCTGCACCTCCTGAAGTTACTATGGAATCAGGATTTTTATATGTAATAAACTGTGCAGTCCACATCTGATGCTGTCCTACATCGGTTACGACTATGGCATCTCCTTCCAGAATACCATTCAGTTCTTCGAGAACTTCCTGAGGAATCAGCTTGTCCTCTCCCACTTTTCTGTAAACAAGAGGATACTCTTCCTTCCATCCTTTAACTTTTTCTATCCAGTCATCATGACTTAAATTTTCCAGTTCTTCATTCAAATGTGTAAGTACATTTTTCAAATCACCGACAATGGGAACATCGACTTTTTTATTTTTGTCAATTTCCGCAGGATCTATGTCAATATGTATTATTTTTGCCCTTCTGCAGAATTTATCAGGATTTCCTGTAATTCTGTCATCAAATCTTATTCCTGCCGCTATTATAAGGTCAGCTTCATCAGTTGCATAATTCGCATAAACCGTCCCGTGCATTCCGAGCATTCCCAGTGAAAGCTCGTGATCTCCGGGAAAAGTTCCGAGACCGAGTAGTGTCATTGTCACTGGAGCCTGGATTTTTTCGGCAAATTTTTTCAGCTCTTCAGATGCTCCTGCTCTTAAAATTCCTGCTCCTGCTATAATTAAAGGCTTCTTTGCCTCTTTTATAAATCTGACGGCTTTTTTTATCTGACCCTGATGCCCTTTATATGTAGGATCATATCCTTCAAGATGAAAGTTTTTTTCATATAATTTGTTAAATTCCTCATATGAAATTTCCTGTGTCTGTATGTCTTTAGGAATATCTATGAGTACAGGACCGGGTCTTCCCGTAGTAGCTATGTAATGAGCTTCTTTAATAACTCTCGGGAGATCTTTTATATTTTGTATAAGATAGTTTGTTTTTGTTATAGGCACTGTTATCCCTACTATATCACTTTCCTGAAATGCGTCCTTCCCAAGAAGCGAACTTCCTACTTGCCCTGTAATGGCAAGCATGGGAATGGAATCCATATGAGCCGTCATTATTCCCGTTACAAGATTTGTAGCTCCCGGTCCGGATGTTGCAAGACATACACCTATTTTACCCGAAACTCTGGCATAACCGTCAGCTTCGTGTGCAGCCCCCTGCTCATGTCTTGCAAAATAATGATTTATTTTACTTCCGAATTTATAAATTTCATCATAAATAGGTATTACCGCTCCTCCCGGATACCCGAATATATCGGTTATCCCGAGACGATACAGACATTCCAGTACTATTTTAGCTCCGTTTATCATTTCACCGCTCATTTTTTCAACCGCCTTCTTTCAAAATTTATTTCCTTATTTTATAATTCGGGTAACAGACTTATTTCCCCGATTATTTTTACTCTCCTGTTATTTCCTGAGAATTCAGCCTTTTAACGACATATCCTTTTTTCCTGAACTCTTCTATAATCTTTCTTATATGTTCTTCACCGTTTGTTTCCGCCGTCACTTGAAGCTCAACTTCATGAAATCTGTCAAGATTTTTAAACTGATTATGTTCAAGCCTTACTACGTTGGCATTCTGAGAGGAAAGTATCTGTGATACCGCTACAAGCTGCCCTGGTTTGTCGGGAAGGTCAACTGAAAATTTGAATATTCTTCCTCTTACTACAAGACCTTTGTTTATCATTGAAGAAATCGTAAGTACATCTATATTTCCCCCGCTCAGTATGGATATTATCTTCTTATTTTTCACATTCAGTTTTTTCAGTCCCGCCACAGATAAAATTCCTGCATTTTCCCCTACAATTTTATGTTTTTCGACTAACAGCAGAAATGCTTCCATCAGTTCATAATCCGAAACGGTTATAATTTCATCCACATATTTTCTTATATAATCAAAATCTATACTGCCTATTTTCTTTACAGCGGCACCGTCAGCTATTGTACTTGCTTCCTTCAGTTCGGTAATCTCCCCTTTTTCAACGGAAACTTTGGCACTTGCCGCTCCTTCCGGCTCCACTCCTATAATTTTTATCTGGGGATTTTTAAGTTTGGCTGCCGCTGCAACTCCCGAAACGAGTCCTCCCCCTCCCAGAGGAACTACAATAATGTCCGCATCAGGAAGTTCTTCAAGTACTTCAAGAGCTATAGTTCCCTGACCTTCTATTACATCCTCATCATCAAAAGGATGAATAAACACATATCCTTCTTTTTCCTGAAGCTCCTTTGCCTTCTGAAATGCTTCGTCATAGACATCTCCGTGCAGAATAACTTCGGCTCCGTACTGTCTTGTCGCTTCCACTTTAATGAGAGGAGTGTGCTTGGGCATTACTATTACAGCTTTAATTCCTAATTTCTGTGCCGCAAGTGCCACTCCCTGAGCGTGGTTTCCTGCTGATGATGCGATAACTCCCTTTTCTTTTTCGGCATCGGTAAGTTTAGATATTTTATTATATGCTCCTCTAATTTTAAACGAACCTGTTCTCTGAAGATTTTCAGGTTTTATATAAACCTCATTTCCAGTTTCTTTTGAAAAGACACTGCTGTGAATCAGCTTGGTTTTTACTATTACTGTTCCCAGCCTTTCCCTTGCTTCCATAAAATCATATAATTTATGCAATTTTCCGACCTTCCTTTCCTTAATCTTCAAATATCTCCACAGCTCCTTCAGCTGCCGACGATACGTGCAACGCATATTTTCTCAGATATCCCTTAACATCTATTTTGTAAGGGGGCTTTTCGGATTTTCTCTTCTGTATTTCCTCATCTGATAATTTTACGTTCAGTTTTCTTCCCGGTATATCTATTTCTATTATATCTCCGTCTTTTATTATTCCTATTGTTCCTCCTGAAGCCGCCTCAGGAGATACATGACCTATGGATGCTCCTCTTGTAGCTCCTGAAAATCTTCCGTCAGTTATAAGTGCCACATCCTTGTCAAGACCCATTCCTGCAATCATAGCTGTAGGAGAGAGCATTTCCCTCATTCCCGGTCCTCCTTTAGGACCTTCATACCTTATAACTACCACATCTCCGGAAACTATCTGCCCTCCTACTATGGCTTTTACAGCATCTTCCTCATTATCAAAGACTTTTGCAGGCCCTGAATGTATGAGCATTGATTTGTCCACAGCCCCTTCTTTCACAACTGAACCGTCTTCAGCCAGATTGCCTTTCAGCACTGCAATTCCTCCTGTTTCATAAGCAGGATTGTTCCAAGGTCTTATTACATCGTCATCGTTTATATATGCACTTTTTACAAGATCCGCCTGTGTCTGTAAAGTTACGGTTTTCTCATCTCCGTGAAGTCTTCCGTTTTCATACATTCTTTTCATAACTCCCGTAACCCCGCCTGCTCTGTATAAATCCTCTATGAAATATTCTCCTGACGGAGAGAGCTTACATAACTGAGGAGTTTTCCTTGCAATATCGTTAAAATCGTCCAATGTCAGTTTTATTCCGGCTTCATGGGCTATCGCAGGCAAGTGGAGAGCTGTATTTGAAGATCCCCCCAAAGCCATATCCACAGCTACGGCATTTTCAAATGCTTTTTTGGTCATTATATCTTTCGGCTTGAGATCTGCTTTCAGAACTTCAAGTATCTGCATTCCTGCCTTTTTTGCAAGTCTAAGTCTTTCTGAAAATACTGCAGGTACGGTCCCGTTTCCGGGAAGTCCCATTCCCAGTGCCTCCGTCAAACAGTTCATCGTATTTGCAGTATACATTCCCGAACATGAACCGCATGTAGGACATGCCATATCTTCCACATGGTTCAGTTCTTTTTTAGTTATCATTCCCGCTTCATACTGTCCCACTGCTTCAAAAACATTGCTCAGCCCGACTTTTTTCCCTTTATATACTCCTGCCAGCATTGCTCCTCCGCTTATAAATATGGAAGGTATATTCAGTCTTGCAGCCGCTATGAGCATTCCCGGAACGACTTTGTCACAGTTGGGGATAAATACTATTGCGTCAAAAGGTGTCGCCATTGCCGTTGCTTCTATGGAATCGGCTATTATATTTCTCGTTACAAGGGAATATTTCATTCCTATATGGTTCATGGCAAGACCGTCACATATACCTATAGTATTGAACTCCATAGGTACCCCTCCTGCATTTCTTATCCCGTCTTTTACCGCCTGAACTAAAGTTTTCAGATGCACATGTCCCGGTATTATTTCGTTGAATGAATTGGCAATCCCTATTATCGGTTTGTCCATTTCTTCATTTACGAAGCCCAGTCCTTTCAGCAGTGATCTGTGTGGAGCTCTTGCAGCTCCTTTTGTTAAATTGTTACTCCTTGACATTGATTTCACTCTCCTCATTTTTTTGCGATTAATTTTTAAAATGAATAATTTCATTGAAAAAGGCGACTCATTCGAATCGCCTTAAAAGTCTATATCAGAATTTTACATTTACTAAGATTACCGTCGGATTTCAGTTTAAATCCGAACAGTCTGATGATTTTTACTTCAGTTACAGTAATGACCGACACGCATTAATAATAGTCATTTTTACTTTTTACTGATTGCATTTCAAAATCATTCTTAGAAACTCTTAAGGCTGAAAATTGTAAATTTTTCATGACTATAAGTCCCAGAATTTGTATAATAATCAGTAATAATATGACTAAAATTAATATTGACAGCATTACTTCCTCCTAAAAACTTTATTTTCTCAATTTCTTCTGAAGTAATTCTATCAAAAATAATAATTAATGTAAAATATAGGTTTTTAATTTTTATTATATATATTATATATTTTCTAATTTATATTTTTTTGTCCGTTATTTTAATTAAAGTGTATTTTAAAACTCAAAGTCCACCAATCTCTTCAATTTCTTTTTTATTTTTAAAATCAGCAGAATCACAATAAAACCGATATTCTGTTTTTTACGACTTTTAAAATATACCTTAAAAATCCATTTTTTGATAGTTTTCACGCATATTTATTTTTTCGATTTCCCTGTCATTTTTTTCAAAACCTTAGGTTCAAATTACAATAACGGAAACTCTCTTATAAGTCAAAAATAATTCTCTAACTATAAGTATTATGTATTTTAAAAATTAAAAGACATTATCTTTACTGATTTTATAAAAACAGAAAAATATATAAAATTTATAACAAATGTATTTTTGTCCCTTATGAGACAGCCCCAATAATTTTTTTATTAAATTCCCTGTATTTTAAATAATAAATCAAATAAATAATTAACTTTAAAAATTAAATCTCCATTTTCTGCTTCCTCTGAAAAATACTTTATTTCATTTTTATAACTGCCCGTCTAAAACAATTAAAACTGAAGTAACCCATTCAAAATGAAACAATCAGTAAGAAATATGTCCGTCTGATATTATATAAATACAGTCGATGTTTAAACTTCCGTCCTGAACACATTAATTACCGCCACTTCATAAGGATGTGCCTCTTTTACCAGATAGTATGCCAACTCCTCAAATTCTCTTTTTACTCTGAATCTCATTATTTTTTCATGTGCAATACTCTTTTTTCCCGCTTCTCCCTCAAAAGGACTGCCGCCTTCAAGAGTTTTCCAATTCCCGACAGTATCAGTCAGAGAATAGACATCTGCATAAAATCCTTCTGTCAGAAGAGAATATCTTTGCAAATTTTTTACAATTTTTTCTACATAATTTTCCGGTACAAATACTTCAAAACAACTGTAACGACCTTTAAATTCCAATTTTGAACTGATTAAATCATCATTTTCATAATTCAGAGTTAAATAGAAAAAGGGAGAGTTTTCAAACAGTAATTTCAAAAATATTTTGTCGCCTTCCCATAGTTCGAGATTTAGGATTTCCTTTTTTTGAATCCATTTTAATTCTCCTTCATCACATTCCTTTTCCATTCCGTAAAAATCCGAACTTGTATAAAGATACATAAATAAAGGTTCATCATCATTATAATTAAAAATCACAAGACCCCTGTACTCATAACTGTTTAGCTCATATCCGGTTTCTTCCTTAATTTCCCTTTTCAGACATTGTTCAGGTGTTTCCTCTTTTTCTGCTTTTCCGCCCACTCCGAGCCACTTTCCTTTATTTATATCAATTTCCTTTTTGTTTCTGTATAACATCAGATACTTATCGTCTTTTTCAAGATAGCATAATGTTGTAATCATTTTTTCTCCCGATTTTTTGTTTTTTCCGATTATATCATGTTTTTAGATAGAAAATGCTTATTTTTTTAATATTAATATGTTATT
>JAUNKI010000028.1:8098-16012 GCA_030532815.1 Leptotrichiaceae bacterium | reverse complement strand
TTTCTTTTTAATTTTATTCTTTATTTATAAGTGAAATTAAATTTAAAAATCAAATTATAAATTTTATATATTCTATTATTTTATAAAATGAGTAAAAGCAGCAGTTTTTAATTTATAAGGATTTTTGTAATTTATAATTTGAAAAATACCTTTATTTATTCAGACAGTTCTCTATACTGTATCTTAACCTGATTTTAAATTTATTACAAATTACATCAGATAAGTACTTTTAATAACAGCTGTTAAAAGCTTTAATATTCCACAACTTTAAGCTCATTGTATACGTCTCTGTCAAGTTCACCTATCTTATTTGCCACAAGCATAGCAACAAATACATCTATATCGACATTATTCAGTGTCCTGAACATCCCTGAAAACCAGTCTATTCCTATAAGAACAGCTATACTGTCGAGAGGTAGTCCCATAGAAGTCGCTAAAAACGTATAAACTATAATTGCTCCGCCCGGTACGACAACACTACCCATACACATCAAACAGGAAAGTATTACAGCCATTACCATTTGATAAGTTGTAAGATGTACTCCCGAAAACTGGGCTATGAAAAATATTGCAGTAACATTACATAATGCCCAACCTGATGAATTCATAGACATTGTTATCGGTCCCGTAAAATCCGCCACTTTTCTGCTGACACCGAATTTCGTCACCGAATCTTCCATTTTTGTAGGAAGTGTTATAGCACTTGACGTAGTTGTAAGGGCTATAATAGACATTTTTGCAAATTTCTTAGGCATTTTAAACGGACTTACCTTACATATGAAAGCTGTCATAAAACCGTAAATTATTAATTGAAGCAGACCTCCTACAATTAATATACCGAGAAATTTTATCATCGGAATAACTACCGTAAAGCCTTTACTTCCCGTCACATCTGCAAGAAGGCAGAATATCCCTATAGGTGATATTTTCATTACATTTTTTATTATGTTGACTATAATTTCATTAATAGCTGTAACCCAGTCTAAAATAATGGTCTTTCCCGTATCTCTTATATACTGGGACATTGCCGTTCCAAAAAAGAGTGAAAATATTATACACGGTACCATTGCACTGTTTGCCATAGCTGAAAATACATTTGTCGTAAAAAAGGCAAGTATTGTATCTTTTAGTGACGAATCCTGAACCGGACCTGCTGTTGCCACATTTTTACCTACTTCAGTCATGTGGGCAACTCCTGTTCCGGGTTGAATAAAATGTGCCAGTGCCGCTCCCATAAAAGCTGAAACAAGAGTAAAGAATATAATCCACTTAAAAGTATGAATACTCATTTTCCCCGTATCACTGCTGTTTCCTCTTCCCACAGCAACTATAACAGCCGACATAACAAGCATTATAACCGACATTTGAATAAGTCTTAAAAATATATCTCCGAATACTTTTAAATTCGAGGACCATTCTCCTACAATGCCTCCGAATATAATACCCCCAAAAGTTGCTATCAATATCTGATTAGTTAATGATAAACGAAATATTTTTTTATTTTCAGGCATTTTTTATCTCCCCTTTTCTTATATTTTAGGAGTAAACTATGATTATTCTCTATTTTTTACTTGCAAAAGCACTCTGTCCTCCGAATTTATCATAATGAACTATATCACTGATTAAATATTCATATATCCCCTTTTCAACCGGAATACCCTCTTTCTGGTATTTTTCATACGTAAGCTGAGCTGTTTCTCCCGGATAATAAACCTGTTTAAATCCTTCGGCTGCAGGAATATTATGAAGTTCTTCCTGTGTTTTTGCTATATTTTCCTTGAATTTATTTATATCCATAAATTTCGCAGGATCAATCACTATAAATGTATGACCTAAATCCCTTCCTTCGGACATTTTATCATACATTGATGATACATGTCCTCCGAACGGCAGTCCCAGCATCAATCCTGAAAGGATATCCACCATCATCATTAAACCGTATCCTTTCGGTCCTGAAATAGGCAATAATGCTCCTACATCATGAGGATTTGTTGTAGGAACCCCTCTTCTGTCCACTGCCCATGTATCAGGGATTTCAAGATTTTTTGAACGGGCATCCAAAATTTTCCCCCATGCCTGAACCGAAGTAGCCATATCAAATATAATAGGTAATTTTCCTGCAGATGGTGCTCCGAATCCTATAGGATTTGTCCCGTAATACGGTTCTCTACCTCCGAAAGGAACTACCATAGGGTCTGACTGACATACGGAAATTCCTATAAGATCATTTTCTGCAATTTTTTCCAGATAATAAGCCATTGTTCCGCTATGACTCAATTTTGAAATACCGACTACCGATACTCCTGTTTCTTTTGCCATTTCTATGGCATATTTCATTGCTTCATTGGCAACATACTGACCGATTGCATTATCTCCGTGAAAAATACCCGTACTCGGTCCTGTTTTTTCAAAATACATTTCAGGTTCTATAGTAACCCCTTTTTTTGCAATTCTTTCAGCATAATAATCCACACGGACGGCTCCATGTGAATGAATACCGCAACTGTCGGCAAATACCAGATGTCTTGCCACTTCGTCTGCATGTTCCGTTTTCAGACCCGCTTTTTCCAATTTATTTTGAATAAGATTATGTAATTCCTTTGGCGATACTATAACTACATCATTCATTTATCTCACCTCATATAAAATATATTATTTTTTATCCCTTTTCAATTTTTCTTAATTTTTTCTACGCCTTGGCACTTTCCTGATTTCCACTTTCACTTGCCGCACTGAATATAAACATACCCACAAGTAAAAGAACCGCTGCAAGATAGAATCCTGCCTGCATTGAACCGAATTTGTCCGCTATCCATCCTGTTACGATAGGTGCTGTAATTGCTGCTGACATTCCTATGAAGTTATATGCACTTAAAGCCGTTCCTAATGCTTCCTTAGGTGAATTTTTTGTAACATAAGTTACTAATATAGGATCCAGTGCCAATTTTCCAGTTAGTCCGTACAATATAAGCATAAATATGAGTAATCCTTTATCTGTTACAAACGCCATTCCGAATGTGGAAATTAATGCCAATGGAACTAAAGAAAATACAAACAGCTTTGTCTTTTTAAGCTTATCCGACAGTCTTGAAATTATTAATGCTCCCGGTACTGAAGCCCATGGAACCAATGAAGCTATAAATCCTACACTTGTTCCTTCAAATCCTCTTTCAGCCTGTAAGAATTTAGGCAGCCATGTAAGTATTACAAAGTTTGCATAAATTGAACAGAAAAGTAGCATAAATGCACATAGCAAGTTTTTATTCTTAAATACTGATAATCCTGATTTTTTAGTTTTTATGACTTCTTCCTTATTAACAGTTTCTTCTTTCTTTTTGTCTACATCTTCAGGTTTTATAACTCTTTCCTTTAAGAACATAAACATTATTCCTACTATAATTGTAGGTACCGACATAATGAAAAACGGTAAACTCCAGTGATTTCCCTTTTCAAGTACCAGATAACTTGAAAGAAGATATCCTCCCGATGTTCCAAATGCCATACCACTGTTTATTATAGCCGTTCCCAAAGTCAGACTTCTTGTCGGTATTGCTTCTCCCGACAATGCATACTGAGGACCGTAATACGCTCCTTCACCTATTCCCGTTATAGCACGGTAAATCATTAAAATCCCTATTCCACTTGCTATTCCGCTTAAGAATGTACCTACTCCGAATATTATAAATCCAAGTGTAATTATAATTCTTCTTCCTACAATATCTCCCGCTATTCCGAAAGGAATCTGCATAATTGCATAAGTCAGGAAAAATATACTGTTAAGAGCTCCCAACTGAGTGTTACTCAAGTTGAACTGCTCAGCTATTTTTCCCATAACAGGACCTAAAATCGTTCTGTCCGCATACATTAAAACCCACCCTGCAAAACACAGTGCTACTACTTTCCACCAATAACGCTCCGATACATTCATCGCTTTATATCGCTTTTCCAACATACTGCTCATTTTATTTCCTCCATTTTTCCAAAAAATTTTTTATTCCTAAAAAGATTCCGAATAATATGTCATATCCTGAAGTATGACCTGTTTCAGTAATATTTAAAATTGAATTTTCTATATCTCCGGAAAATAATTCAAACAAGGTCTGATTTACATATCCTCTGTTAAACGCGTCGAAATACTGTTTACTGATATCCGTTGTGAAATTACCGTGTATCAGTTTAATATCTTTGTCATACAGACAGTATACTAAACCGTACCCGAGTAAAACATCATCACCTCCCGGAGTAAGTCCTTTTCCTCTTCCCGTTAAATATTTCTGACTTTCCGTCGTAATTCCGTTTTGTAAATGTTCTGTAACTTCATCTATTTTTATTCCTGTTTTCTGAGCAAAGTTTATATTTTTCAGATACATGAATATTTTTTTCAATGTTTCTTCTGATTTTTTTATATTTTCAATTTTCAAATTTACTGTTTCCAATTCTGAAATATTCAGTTTTTCAACTCCCGACTGTTTATAAAACAGCAGGTTTTCCCCTTTTTTTACTACAATATTATTTATATCGGCATTTAATATCAGTTCTTTTATTTTCTTATCCGATATGGAACATCCGAAACTTGTCAATCCCCTTTTTTCCCCTGAAATATGAACTAAATTTTCTCCGAACCGTATATTCAGAGAATTTTTAAATATACTATGAATATATCCTATTTTCTGATTTTCCAGATATAGGAGCACCAGTTCACTGATGCTCCCCATTTCCTTATGTTTCCAATATAATTCTTTCATTAATCAATATCCAAACCGATATGTTTCGCATATGCTATTAATGCCTGTTCAAAACATGCCAGCGGTGCTCTTACAGTTCCAGCCCCTACTTGTCCCACTCCTGCATTTTTATGAGCTATTCCTGTATTTATAATAGGAGTTATACCTGTTTCGACAACTTTTCTTATATCTATACCGAGAGGTGCTCCTTTGAAATCCCAAGTAGGTATTGCAAAATTAGGATTATGTGTAACGCAGATTTCCGCCATTTCATCACTGACTTTCAATGCATCTTTAAATCCTCCCGCTCCCACGAATCTTGTTACTCCCGGAGCTGCAATCATAGTCATTCCTCCTACACCTACCGTTTCGGTAATTGCACTGTCTCCTATATCAGGATTTGCATCATCCTGAGTAAATCCTGTAAAGAAAAGCCCTTTAGGAGTATTTACAGGAGCTGTGAACCATTCGTCTCCCAGTCCGCTCACACGTATTCCGAAATCTTTTCCGTTACGTGTCATAGTCGTAACTATAGTTCCCGCCTTATTTACACGTGCTCCGTCTACAACCGCTTTTCCTGTCGCCATCATAATATTAAGGAAAAACTGGTCTGTATTTGCTAAAAATTGAATAACATCTTTTTTCATTTTATCGTCTATATCAAGTGTTACTATAAGCGGTGTCACTTCTTTCAGGAACAGTAAACTTGCCGCAATATTACGCTGATGGAATTCATCTCCCATTGTAATTGCTTTGGCAATGATTACATTTAAGTTTACTCCTCCTTCAACCTGTCTTACGGCTTTTCCTAATACAGGACCGAGTACATCTTTTATCCAGTGCAGTCTGTCCACAACTTCTTCAGAATATGCTCCGAAACGCAGTACTTTTCCTATACCTTCATTTAATGTACAGTAGGAATGATTTCCTGTCAGTTTGTTTTCAACTACTAATACAGGCATATTTGCAGAAGTTATTCCTCCCATAGGTCCTACAGCTTTTACATGATGACAAGGAATAAATGTTACTCCGCCTGTTTCAAGAAGTTTACGTGCTTCAGCTTCGTCTTTCGCCCATCCTTCAAACAATGCCGCACCGATACATGATCCCTGCATAGGTCCTGTCATTTCTTCGTATTTTATAGGAGGACCTGCATGTAACAGTACTTTTCCGTTTATTTCAGGTATTACAGTATGTGCAGGAACAACATCTATTAAGTAAGGAGCTGAATTTTTCATAGCTTCAACAACTACATCATTTTCTTTTTCAAGATTTTCAATATGTTTCAATTGCTGTAAAATTTTAATAAGTTTCTGATTTCCTCCTGCTATAGGCTTCCATTCAAACTGTGTGCAAGTTCCTCCGTATTGAAGTACGGGTTCGGCAAATCCTGCAACTCCTATATTGACAACTCTTGGCTTAGTAGCAAGAAGGTCACTTATAGCTCCGCTTATTTCAGGTAAATCATTTATTTTCCCGGCATATTCCTTAAACTCTTTATCAGGCTCGTCAATATCAGTTCCCATTAAATTTAATGCCAATCTTACTGCAGCGGCATTACTTTCCTTAATAAGCATTCCTGCTTCTTCCAGAACTTTCTGAGATTTTTCATAGTTTTGAGGATCTCCTTTTGTTCCGCACACTGTTCCGATTACATAAAGTTTTCTATTTTCAGCTTCAGCCTTTTTCAGTACTTCTTTTATAACCGGTGCCAGTTCACCTGCCATGTCATCATGTGCTCCATACCCCAGAACTACGTCCAGCAGGATAATTCCTGTTTTAGAGTCTGCACCGAATTCACGGAGTTTTTCTATACGTACACTCGGATCAATCATAGGATGAGGTTTCCCCTGAGTATAAATATCGTCTCCCAAATCCATTATTTCAAATCCGTCAGTTTTTAGCATGTACCCTTCTTCTTTTGCCGACGAAGATAATTTCAAAGCTTCTCCTACAAGCATTGCAGCTTCGTATGCCAAAGTTCCTCCTGAATACAGTCCTTTTACAGTTTTACCTGAAATGCTGCCGTCCTGAGCAGTTATATCCAGTTTTTTCTGATAGTTTGCCTTGACTTTTTCACCTTTTGCAAGATCCGTTGCGATTTTTGCACATTCTTCCAATGTATGAGCAAAATATACATTTCCTTCGTGAGCCTCAGGTTTTTCTCCGAGGAAAATAGCAACTACAGGTTTCTTGAGCGAGTGCAGCAATTGTATTACATCATCTTTAACTTCTTTTGCAGGAGGTTTTGAAACAACTGCTATTACATCTGTCGGATCATGATGTGCAAGTCCGACTAAAGCATCTTTCATAGTTATCGCTCCCACTTCCGTAGACAGGTCACGTCCTCCCGTACCTACGGCATGTATAACTCCTCCTCCAAGTTTTTCAATTATTGTGGAAATTTCCTGTATTCCTGTTCCCGACGCTCCTACAATCCCTATATTACCTGGACGGACAACATTTGTAAAAGCAAGTGGTACATTACTTATAATTCCTGTTCCACAATCAGGCCCCATTACGAGAAGTCCTTTTTCATGTGCCTTTTTTTTCAGTCTTACTTCTTCACTTTTAGGAACATTGTCACTGAAAACAAAAGCATGTAATCCGTTATCAATCGCATTTTCTATTTCAACGGCAGCATAAATTCCCGGTACTGAAATCAAAGCCATATTGGCATCAGGCATTACTTCTTTTACTTGTGCCCAGCTTCTTACTGATTTCTGAACTCCCGTTTCTTTTTTTACTGACAAATCGGATAAAAACTGATCAATTGATTCCAGTGCTTCCTTCACAACTGCTTCATCATCCGTATCAATTACCACCACCATATCACTCGGTTTTGCCTTTGCCGCTTCTTCTGAAAGAAGACCCGCAGTGTTGAAAATGTCCTTATTTGCATCAGTCCCCATCATAACTTGTACTTTGTTTATCCCTTTCATCGTACTGATATGATTTGTCAACAGCATGAGATTTATCGAATCCTGATAGCTGTTTTCCTTTAATACTGTATAAAGCATTTTACTCCTCCTTTATTTTATATTTTTAAATTTGTTTTCTATTATTATTATAGTATGAAATTTCAAATAGTCAATATTATTCTCAAAAATATTTTTGTTTTTTATAAACTGTGATATTTCAGACAAGCATAAAGCTAATATTTAAAAGGATTTCTATTTTTTTATTTTTA
>JAUNKI010000028.1:0-8088 GCA_030532815.1 Leptotrichiaceae bacterium | reverse complement strand
AAATATAAATTTTTTTAAATTTAAATTAATTATAATTTATTTTTTTATTTTTAAATGTTGACATTACAATGAAGCTATGATAACTTATAATTATTGTGAAAAAATATGAATTTTGGAGAGGAGAAACTCATTATAGAGTACAGAACATGAAAAAAAAACTGGATATACTGGCATATGAATATGTAAAAAATAAAATAATAAATAATGAATATAAAGAAAGGGAAATTATACATGAAAAAAAAATAGCCGAAGAACTTTCCATAAGTAAAACCCCCGTAAAAGAAGCTCTTTCTCAATTGGAAAATGAAAATTTCGTTATTATCAATCCGAGAAAATCGGTATCCGTAACCGAAATCGACTTGAAACTTATAAAAGACGTTTTTCAGGTACGTTCAAGAATTGAGCCTCTTCTTGTAGAGCTGACTATTTTATTTCTGGATAGAACTGAACTTAAATCTTCCCTTTTGGATTTCAGAAAAAAATTTGAAAAAATGGGACAGAAAAATAAAGTAAGCGGAGTGGAATTCGATAAGCTTTACGGAGGTTATAAATACTTTTTTGCCGAAAATTGCGGAAATTTCTTTTTTTCAAGGCAGATGACATTAGTTTATGACCATCTGGAACGTATTAGAAAAGTTTTATATGGTCCTGATAATCGTAGATTGGAAGCCATAGAAGAGCATATAGACATAATTGACCTCATTTTAAATGATGAAATTTCTATCGAAACTATTAAGGAACTGTGTGAAAAACATGTGGAAGCTGCACAAATGGACTTTTTTAAAAATCTGAATAATTTAAATATATAACAAAATCAGCTGGGCTGTCTCATAAGTCAAAAATAATTTTCCAACTATAAGTATTATATATTTTTAAAAACTAAAAGATATTATTTTTACTGATTTTATAAAAATAGAAAATATATAAAATTTATGATTGAATATGTTTTTATACCTTATGAGACAGCCCCAGCTGATTTTTGGTTTTTACTTATCTATGACAAATTATACTTATTTATTTTTATGATTTTTTTATAACGATTTTCCTTTTTAGGCTGGAAATACCGTTTTTCTTACTATCTAAAACCTACAGACAAATCCGTATTTTCATTTATCTGATAGTCTAAAATACTTATCTGAGACACACTGTATTATCTTTATATTTTTTAAATACTTTTTGAAAAAATCTTTCAAATTCAGTCTTTTCTTAATTTTTACACTATTTTCAATAATTATAATCCGAAAGACTTAGGGCTTACATTTAAGCCAAGCTCTTTTATAATAGCCATTGCCCATTTTATAAAATTGTATGAAACAGCCGTAATAATATTTCTGTCTTTAACATATCCTTCAATCATCGGATTTTTCAACGCTTCATTCCAGTCTATCATATATTTAAGTTCTTTTTCCTGAAATCCCTCTTCATACAGCTCTTCTTTATTTACTCCGGCTATAAATTTTTTGTCTTTTAAAAGTCCCGCTTTTAAAAGTAGTATCGGAGCTATGGAAATGGCACCTATAACATAATTTTCTGTATTAAATTTTCTAATAAAATCCATAATTTCATCATCTTCAACAGTTTCCCTTATATCATACGCCCCTGTCAAAATCAGTGAATCATACTCATTAATGTCAAGGTCGGATATTTTCTTATCGGGAAGTACTGTTATCCCTTCTTCACTTCTTACCGGAAATATATCTTTGGAAAAAACCGTAATAGGTTTTTCATTCATTGCCAGTATTTCCAGCAATACGCTGAACTCAAAATTACAGAATGAATTATATATTAAAACTGCTGTTTTTTTCATAGTTCCTACAACCTTTCCAAAACTTCCTCTCTTAGTTTTCTGAATGCTCGTCCCCTATGGCTTACACTTTTTTTCTCTTCAGGAGTTGCCATTCCGAAAGATTTGCCCAAATCATGGGAATAAAATACTGGATCGTACCCGAAACCGTTATTTCCTTCCTTTTCAAATAAAATTTCTCCTTTGGTTTCTCCTCTGAAGGATTTTATCGTTCCGTCGGGAAAAGCTATGCTGACAACAGATACAAAATGAGCTGTTCTATGAGCTTTTTCCACATTTTCAAGTTCCTTCAGAAGCTTTTCAATATTCAGTTCATCTGTCGCTCCTTCACCGTAATATCTTGCGGAATATACTCCCGGTTCACCGTTTAAAATATCCACACACAGCCCCGAATCGTCGGAAATAGTGGTGATCCCTGTATATTTTGCTATTTCTGAAGCTTTTTTAGCTGAATTTTCCTCAAATGTTTCTTTGTCTTCTATTACATCGGGAATATCTATATTATCCAATATTGTCAATATTTCCATGTCCAAACCTTCTGTCAGTTTTTCAAAGTCCTTTATTTTACCTTTGTTTTTTGTAGCAAGAAAAATTTTCATTTTATTTCCTTTCTGTAATTATCGGATATTTTCATTTTTTATATTCTTCAAAATTGGCTTTTATTATTTTATTAACGGTTTCATGTATTTCTTTTTGTTCTTCTTTAGACAGACTTTTCAAATTTATCGGACTGTCAACTATTATTTTTATGTTTTTATTTGATTTCACCTTTAAACTTTTCTTACTCTGTACTTCATAAGTCCCTACCAATGTTATGGGAATTATTTTTGCCCCTGTATCAGTTGCCAGTTTAAAACTTCCTTTTTTAAATTCACTTATTTCTCCATTGGAACTTCTACTTCCTTCAGGAAATATTACATAGGAATGTCCATTTTTTATTTTATGGATAGCCTCTTTCATATCTTTCATTCCCTGACGGGCATTTTTTCTATCAAGGAAAATACAGTCGAATGATCTCATCCATCGTCCTATTAAGGGCCATTTTTTCATTTCTTTCTTGGCAATAAATGAAAAATCCAAAGGAAAATATCCTAAAAGTGCCGGAATATCGACATTACTCTGATGATTGGAAATAAGAATTACAGCTTCTCCTGTTTCTTTTATTTTCCTGATTTCCTCTTCACTTCCATTTTTATAAATCAGCTTCACTTTACTTCCTGAAGCCCATATAATGTTTTTCCCCCAGTTTTTTCCTACTCTGCATACATATCTGTATCTTTTCTCTCCTTTATTTAATAAAAGATACCAGTAATGAACAAACGTTCCGTATATAAATGTCCCTGCCAGTATAAAATGATAAAATACCGTTCTCACTTTATTCCCCTTTCTTTTATTCATCGTAATTTTCAAATTCAATATTTCCTTTATATTTTTTTACTTTTCTGAATATTTTATCCAGTTCAAATCCCTGTCTTGCCAGATATTGTATTAATTTATGCTCTTCTTTCTTTATATTTTTCAATACTGCTTTTTCAAGCTTTTCATCTTCGATATCTTTTCCGCTTTCCTGTCGGATAATTTCATATGCTTCCTCTATTTTTTCCTTTTTTATGCCTTTCTGCAAAAGGTTGTAAACTATTCTCTGTACACCGTATTTTCTGCTGTTTATATAAGATACCGCATAATTCAGATCATTTATGTAGCCTAATTCGGATAATTTTAAAACTGCTTTTTCAACCATTTTATGATTTGTATATTTTTCATTAAGTTTCATTTTCAGTTCCTTTTCCGTCCTGTCTTTTAAAGAAAGGAGAAAAATCCCTTTTTCAAGAGAAGCCTCATATGAAATATCGTCATAGAGGCTTTCAATATTATCGTTGACTTTTAATCCGTACTTCTGCCTTATTAAAGGGCTGATATCCATTATTTCACCGCTGGACAGATACAGTTTATTCTTTTGAATCTTTTCTATTGTCATTATTCAATTTCCATTTCTTCTTCGGCTGCTTTACTGCTTTTCTTAGCTGCCGCCTTCTTAGGTTTCGCTTCTTCTTCCTCAGCAGTTTCACCTATAATTTCATTTTCATCATTTTTAGGTCTTATGACGGCAAGAACTTCACTTTCTATTTTATCATACAGTTCCTTATTTTCCTGAAGCATTTTTTCCACATTCACTCTTCCCTGACCAAGTCTTTCATCACCGTAACTGAACCATGCACCGCTTTTTGAAGCCAGTCCCAGTTCAAGGGCTGCATCAAGTATTTCCGCTATTCTTGAAATCCCTATACCGTACATCACGTTAAATCTTGCTTCCTTAAACGGAGGAGCTACCTTATTTTTAGTAACTTTTACCAATACTTCATTTCCTATAACATCATCTCCCTGTTTTACCGAACCTACTCTTTTAACTTCCATTCTTACAGTTGAAAAGAATTTTAGTGCTCTTCCTCCTGATGTAGTAGTCTGCGGTCCAGGAGTAAAAGAAAAACCTCCGATTTTTTCCCTTATCTGATTTATAAATACCATTACCGTATTTGATTTTGATATGTTTGCCGTCAGCTTTCTCAGTGCTTTGGACATAAGCCTTGCCTGTAATCCCATTTGCTGGTCTCCCATTTCCCCTTCAATTTCGGCTTTCGGAACAAGGGCAGCAACCGAATCAATTACTATTACGTCCATAGCTCCGCTCCGTACAAGCATATCCGCTATTTCAAGTGCCTGTTCTCCTGTGTCGGGCTGAGAAATAAGAAGCTCATCAATATTTACTCCCAATGCTTTTGCATATACCGGGTCAAGGGCATGCTCCGCATCAATAAATGCAGCTATTCCTCCTTCTTTCTGTGCCTCAGCTATTATATGCAGTGCAAGGGTTGTTTTTCCTGATGATTCTGCTCCATAAACTTCTATAATCCTTCCTCTCGGCACTCCTCCGATACCTAAAGCCATATCCAGATTTATACTCCCTGTGGATATAGTTTTCACATTCATCTTCTGATTTTCTCCGAGCTTCATTATAGAACCTTCTCCGAATTCTTTCTGTATCTGAGTTAATGCCAGATTCAGCACTCTTTCCTTTTCGGACTGTCCCTTATCCTCTTTTTCTTCTACCGCTTTTTTTCTCGCCATTTTTTCTCCTTATTTTTATTTAATTTACAATTAATTTTCCTATTTTAAGATCAGTTTTTATCAGTTCCGAGTTTAATTAAACCGATCAGGTCCTCAATTAACTTTCACCTCTCTTTCTATTTATATATTATAACAAAATTTCATAAAAATAAAAAGAGCAAACCGCCCTTTTTATTTCTCTTACTTTATTTTATTTCCGTTTATTTTGCAGATTCAACTTGTTTCAGAACTTCAGCTGCACCTTTTACTTTATTGTTTACAGCTTCTTTCAGTATAGCTATCGCTTCGGCTTTTTTACCCATTCCGAAATAAACCTGTCCCAATACTACTTTTGCTTCATTATCTTTATCTTCATTTATAGATTTTTTCAGATATTTTTCAGCCATTGCACCATTTCCGAACTGAGCAAAATATACTCCCAATTCTTTATTCAACGTTTTTGCATTTACGCCTTTCGTTCCTTTTATTTCATTATACATTGCAGTAGCTTTTGCAGCATCATTTTTTGATTCATACAGTGCTAACAGCAGCAGTCTTGCATCTGTATTATTTCTGTCAGCTGCTGCAGATTTTTTAAGATAATCTTCAGCTTTTACAAGGTTGTTTGTCTGTAAGTAGAATGAACCTAACATTCCCAATACTTCAGCATTTTTATTTCCTGTTTTAGTATTCATTTCAAGAAGAATTTTTTCAGCTCCTGCATTGTTCTTTTCTGAAAGAGCTATCTGAGATAACAGATATCCTGCCGGCAATACCGCATTCGGTGACTGATTATATGAATCCTGTAAATATTTTTTTGCAGTTGCCGTATTATTTTTTCCTAAATAATACTGCCCTATATTGAAATTCATTTCAGATGTAAATTCCTTATCTCCTGACTTGCTTGCAGCCGAATATCTTGTCTGTCCTTTTGACTGCATGTTATTGTCAAAGTAGAATATAATAAGGCTTGATACTGTATCCACATCTTTTCCGTTTGTCTTTTCGTCAGCCCATGTTATATATTTTTCAGCTTCCTTAACATTTTTTTCCTGAAGAGAAATCAGATAAAGCAGTCTTGCCGCTTCTAGTGTTTCCTCTACTACATAGTTCGGATCTTTCCATGCCGCTGATAAATATTTTTTCGCATTTGCTCTGTTATTATTCTGTAAATAATACGCCCCTAACTGAAAATTGGCTTTTACCGAATATGCCTTGTCTGATGAAGTCGCCACTCCTTCCAATACTTTCACAGCTTCATTTATTTTTTTCTGACTCGCCAGTTTCTGTGCATTTTCAAAATCGGATTTTGCATCGGCAAACCCTAATGCACTTATGCTCAAAATCCCTAACACCAGTAATATTTTTTTCATTTTATCCTCCTAAATTTTTTTACTTTATTTTTATTTGCTTTTTTAATTACTTTCTTAAATCTTCAACAATTTCAGTTTTTGAAGCTGTTTTGTCATCTACATTTTTTATAATTTTGGCAGGCATTCCCGCCACTACCACTTTTTCAGGAACATTTTCTGTAACTACGGCTCCTGCTGCAACTACTGCACCTTTACCTATTTTCACTCCTTCAAGAACAACGGCATTTGCCCCTATTACTACATTATCTTCAATAATTACGGGATCTGCCGAAGGAGGCTCTATAACTCCTGCAAGTACTGTTCCGGCTCCAATGTGACAGTTTTTTCCGACTTTCGCCCTTCCTCCGAGTACCGCATTCATATCTATCATTGTTCCTTCTCCTATTTCAGCTCCGATATTTATGACCGCTCCCATCATAATAACAGCTTTGTCTCCTATTGAAACTTTATCTCTTATTATTGCTCCCGGTTCTATTCTCGCATTTATGTTCTTTATATCAAGCATAGGCACTCCGGAATTTCTTCTGTCATTTTTCAGATAATAATTTTTCAGATTA
Organism: Leptotrichiaceae bacterium; assembly: GCA_030532815.1. Taxonomy (GTDB): domain Bacteria; phylum Fusobacteriota; class Fusobacteriia; order Fusobacteriales; family Leptotrichiaceae; genus Pseudoleptotrichia. Next base: position 1,249 of record JAUNKI010000028.1, on the reverse strand, counting down.
TTATTTTCAATAACTTTTTCTACATCCTTCCAGTCACCTACAATCAGCTTCAAACGTCCTTTCCCTATAACCGTGCATGAACCTGCATCTGTTACTTCATCATCAGTATAAAGTTCTACAGGAGTTGTTTTTTCAGCATTTGCTATAAACTGTATTATTGCTTTGGATTTTTCAAGTTCTGTCATTATTTTATCCTCCATTATTTATTCTTTCATATATTTTTTATTATATTTTCCTTTATTTTATATTCAGTACATCTTTCATACTGTACATTCCCGGCTTTTTATCCTTTAAATACATTATCCCTTTGACTGCTCCGTCGGCAAATATTTTTCTGGACAGTGCCTCATGCTTTATTTCTATTATTTCATCATTTTTTGAAAAAATAATCGTATGTTCTCCGACAATGTTTCCTGCTCTTATTGAATGAACACCTATTTCTCTTTCTGTTCTCTTTTTCTGTCCTTCTCTTCCGTAAACGACATTATGTTCGTCATCCGTATTCTTATTTATAATTTCAAGAAGAGTATTTGCAGTTCCGCTCGGTGCATCCAGTTTTCTGTTATGATGCTTTTCTATGATTTCTATGTCAAACCCTTTTAACAGTTTTGCCGCATAAGCGGTGATTTCATTCATTACCGTTACTCCTACCGAAGTATTTGTAGCTTTTATTACCGGTATTTTTTCTGCCGCTTCCATGATTTTTTCTGTCTGTTCCTTTGTATGTCCAGTTGTTGCAATAACAAGCGGAACTTTTTTTTTCACGGCTGTCTCCAGTATTTCATCAAGTAAGCTGAAATGTGAAAAATCTATAATTCCGTCATAATCTTCATTTTCATTTTTTAAAGTTTTAAAATCCCCGTTTCCTAAAGGATCTACAAAGCCTTTAAATTCATTTCCTGAGCTTATAACTGCTTCCTTCACATGATTTGCCATTACTCCGGCACCATAAATAATTACTTTCATAATTACTCCTATTCTTTTTACATTCTATTTATTATATGGTTGACCGCTTTGTTTACACTTTTGTAAATCTTATAAAAACCTTAGGTTCTTTAATTTACATAGAAGTTAGAGTTATTTTATTTTTATACGTTATTTTTATATATTTCTGTTTTTATCTACATTTACTTAATATTTTATGCTTTTTCTCCGACTTTTTTAAAATATTTCACAAAACATTTCAAAATTTCATAATATGATATACGATACAAAAAAATAATTTAAAATAATTATACATAAGTAATTT
>JAUNKI010000027.1 GCA_030532815.1 Leptotrichiaceae bacterium | reverse complement strand
ACCTTACTGCAAGTCGTATTTCGATGAAAAATATGAGAAAATCTCGATTTTTTCAGAAAGATGCCTATATTTCAGTAGATTTTTTAGAGAAAAAAGTAGAAGTTGTACGAATGAAAAACGCTCCAAAAGAGCCTTCTGATTTCGATATGATTTTGCAAAATGCCGAAGGGGAGAAAAAACAAATCTATTTTGAATATCCTGAAGTAGTTCCTAACAATGCTATTTTAGACGAACTTAATTCATTTGCAGATGCTATCAATCAGAATACAACGCCTGTTGTTACTTTGCAACAAGGTACAGAAGCATTGCGTATTGCCAAGATGATTGTTGCCGAAATAGAGAAAAATTCTTAATTTTTGCTATATCAAATTGAAAATAAGGAAATTTATATATAAATTGTATAAAAAACAAACTATTTTTCATCTTGTAACTTAACAATTATGAGCATTCGAGAAAATTTACTTCGGATCAAAGCCGATTTGGGCGAAAATGTATCGCTTGTTGCTGTTTCTAAATATCATTCTAAGGAAGAAATAATGCAAGCCTACCAAGCGGGGCAACGTATCTTTGGTGAAAGTAAAATTCAGGCAATGACAGAAAAATATACACATCTTCCCAAAGACATTCAATGGCATATGATTGGGCATACGCAAACTAACAAAGTAAAATATATGGCTCCGTATGTATCACTCATTCATAGTGTAGATAGCCTAAAATTACTTTCTGAAATCAATTGGCAAGCTCAAAAAAACAATCGAATTATTGATTTTTTGTTCCAAATACGCATCGCTCAGGAGCAGACCAAATTCGGTTTAAGCGAGAATGAATTATTTAGCATAGTTTCTTCAACTGATTTTCAGCAAATGCAACATATTCGACTACGAGGAATTATGGGAATGGGAACAAACACAGATAATCAAGCACAAATAAAACAAGAATTCCTATATGCAAAATCGATCTTTGATGTGATAAAAAATAATCTGCACACAAATTGTAATATTGATATCCTTTCGATGGGAATGAGCGGAGATTACCAAATTGCTATTGCCTGCGGAAGTACAATGGTTCGAATAGGAAGTGCCGTATTCGACAAAAACTAATTCTTCAAAAAGAATTTCAATTTTTTACCAGAAATAATTTTATTGACCCATAAAGTTTTTTATAATCGGTGTATGCAATTTTAGACATAGAGACTACAGGAGGACAATATAACCAAGAGGGTATTACCGAGATAGCCATTTATCGTTTTGATGGGCAAAATGTCCTTGACCAGTTCATATCATTGGTTAATCCTGAGCGTGAAATTCAGAATTTTGTCGTAAAGCTAACAGGCATCAATCAGAAAATGCTCCACACCGCTCCTAAGTTTTATGAAATAGCCAAGCGAATTGTCGAGATTACAGAAGATTGCATTCTGGTGGCTCACAACGCCGATTTTGACTATCGGATACTTCGAACGGAGTTTCGCCGACTGGGTTTTAACTATCAACGCAGTAGCATTTGCACTGTCGAATTGGCTAAACAATTCTTTCCCGATTCTAAGTCGTATAGCTTGGGAAAACTCGTGCGTTCGCTGGGTATCCCGGTCAGTGATAGACATCGTGCTAACGGAGATGCACTTGCTACACTAGAACTTTTCAAATTATTTCTTGCCAAAGACACTTCAAAGCAAATCATAACACAATGGGTCAAGCAAGATATAAATCCGAGTATTTCTACTCGGCTTCTACATATTTTGGACGATTTACCTACACAAATGGGAGTGTATTATATGTACAATCAAGAAGGAAAACTCTTGTATATTGGTCGTAATAAAAATATAAAAAAACGTGTAAATCAGCACTTTACTTCTGTTCAGAAAAAAGATTTATATCTACAAAAACATACATATAAAGTAGTTTTTGAACTTACTGGCAATGAGCTAATTGCCCAACTCAAAGAACTCCAAGAGATACAGCTAAACAAACCTACGCTTAATGGAAAACGACTATTTCGCCCTCTTTCGTATGGACTTTTTGTCAAAAAAAATAAAAAAGGGTATCTCACACTTAATATCCTTCCATTACAACACAATGCAAGCCATTGGCTAAGTTTCGAGACCTTAGCCGAAGGAAAAAATACGCTCTACGAACTTACAGAGCAGCATACACTTTGTACAAAACTAACAGGCTTTTCTTCTGCTCCTCATAATTGTTACAATTATACAATGAACAAATGCAAAGGGGCTTGTATTGATATTGAAAATTTGCAAGAATATAATGCACGAGTCGAAGAAGCATTGCATCAGTATTCATTCAAAGGAAAAACCATTGCGATACTTGACAAAGGGCGTACTCTGGGAGAGAAAAGTGTTATTTTGATTGAAAATGGTATATTTTTAGATGAAGAACCGGAATATACTAGTATATGGAGATATGAAAAACTGAATTCCGAAAAATATTTTGTGGAAATTGATCTTTTCATAAGACAGAATGAAAAAGACAATTTATTCAGAAAATACAATGAACAGCACAATAAGTTTATTTATGATCCTCAATGGATAGCTGAAACTGTTCAGAATAAAGGATTTGAAATTTTTGATGTGGCAAAAAATCCCGATTTTGGGGAAAGCAGAATATTTTTTATATTTAAAAAACTTTAAAATATGTAAAAAAGGTGAGAATATGACCGAAAAATTTAATGAAGAAAAAAATAAAAGAGCTGAAAGGCTTTATGAATTGGAAAAAAAATTAGGAAGACATAACAAAGAAAAAGAATTAAAAATAAAAAAAGACAGAATACTTTTAAAATATTTCTTAATAGCGACAAATATGATTTATACTCTGGCGGGTCCTGTTCTGCTTATGCTTGGACTGTATCTTGTCATGGAAAGGCATATTTTTAAAAAACAGCAGCCTATTGTGCTGATTATATTTCTGGTAACAGGTGCATTCACGGGTTACTGGACATTAGTAAAGCAGGTTATGAATATTAAATAAAGTGAAAATAGGAGAAAAAATGTTTGGAAATATACCTGAACTAATAAAAAAAACTTATGTAATTTCGTTTATTTTAACAATAGTATCTCTGATTTTAGGAATATTTTTAAAAATACCCGAGTTGTATGTGGGTTTTTTTACAGGCTCGATAATTTCAATGATAAGTGTGTATTTAATAATGACAGGTACATATAAGATATTAAATAGCGGAAATGTCGGACGATTTAAGGGGACATTTGAATATTTGAAAAGAGTCTTAATTTACTGCATAGGAATGTGTATTGTCATATTTCTAAGTCGGAAATTTTATTCGGGGCACACGGTAAATAATATAATTGCAACAGGAGCGGGTTTTTTAAATTTTAAAGTATCGTTATACATAAATCGGGCAATATTAAAGTTTGCAAAATGATAATGATTGGAGTATAATAGAATCTGGAATTTGAATATATTCATAATTTTATAAATATTATAAATACAAGGAGGATAGTACAAAAATGGGAAAAGGAAAAAAAATAACAGTTTTATTATTTGTCCTATCAGGTGTAATACTTATTGTAAATCTGGTATTATCATTAATTTCAACTTTCCTTCCCGTAAAATTTGTGATGCCTGAAAGCCTTATTGAAGCACCGAAATATTATAATTTTTTCATAGGAAATATGAAGATTCCTATTAGTCAGACAGTGCTAAATACATGGTTGATTATGGCTCTGCTCACATTTATAATAAAAAAAGGGACGGATAAATTAAGTGTGACCAATCCGGGTAAACTGCAGATTATTTTAGAAGAGTATTATCATTTTATAGAAAATATGTTTTTAGGGACATTCGGAAAATATAAGAAAAAATTTATGCCGTTTTTTTCAGCATTATTTGCATTCATACTTTTTTTGAATTTAAGTCTGTTCCTGTTTCCGTTTATTATAACAGTATCCAGAGGAGCAGAGGGAGGCTATTATATTAGACCTTTTTTCAGAACACCTACGGCAGATCCGAATACAACGATAGGCCTGTCTCTTGTAGTAGTGGTTCTTTTTGTGTCCATTGCTATAAAAAAAGGCGGAGTTACAGGGTATTTGAAAAGTCTGATGCATCCTGCATGGTTTATGCTTCCCGTAAATATAGTAGGAGAGCTTTCAAAGCCTCTTAACACTTCAATGAGACTATTCGGAAATATGTTTGCAGGACTTGTAATAGGAGGACTGCTCTACAGTCTCGTAGGACGGGAAATAATACAGTCTGCCACAAAAAACATACTGCACGGACAGTTTTCCTTTTCAGTAGGCTGGGCGGGAATATTACAGCTGTATTTCGATGGTTTTGTCGGACTTATACAGGCTTTTGTGTTTACAGTGCTTTCATCTGTCTATGTAAGTGAAGTTCTGGGAGAAGAAAGTGAAGAGGAATAAAAATAAAAAAATATAAAATGATGAAATAAATATTAAAATTTTAGGAGGAAAATAATGGAAGGATTAGTACAGGCGGCAGCATTATTAGGTGCCGGAATAGCAGCAATCGGGGGTATAGGAGCAGGTCTCGGACAGGGTATGGCTACCGCATATGCGGTAGAAGCAGTATCAAGGCAGCCTGAAGCGAAGCAGGATATTATGCAGACACTTATTATAGGACTGGCAATTACCGAATCAACGGGGATATATGCTTTAGTGATATCTTTTCTGTTAATATTCTTAAAAGGTTAAATTCAATAAATTTCTGAAATCATCTGAAGGAGAGAAACAAAATATGTCGGAAGGATCAAAGTTAATTAATATAGATTTTACAATGGCAATCCAAATAGTAAATTTTTTAATACTTGTGTATATTTTTTGGAAAGGATTTGCAAAAAAAATCGGAAAAGTAATAGAAGACAGGAAAAATCTGGCTTTGTCAGAAATGGAAATCGTGGATCAGGAAAGGGAAAAGTTGGAAGAACAGAAAAAAACTGCTGAAAAACTGAAAAAGGAATCCAAAAGAAGAGCCAACGAAATTTTAATTAAAGCCGAAAGACAGGCTGACGAGAGAAAAGACCAGATTATATCATCTGCTATGATGAATAGGGAAAGAATGATGATGAAAGCTGAAGCCGATATTGAAAAAATGAGACAGAATGCAAAATTTGAGCTCCAGAAGGAAGTAGGAGAAATAGCAGTTGAACTTGCGGAAAAAATTATAAAAGAAAATATAAAAGGCAGAGAAGACGAGATAATTGACAATTTTATTGATAAAATAGGAGATTAATATTTATGGATAAAAAAGGAATTGCCGGAAGATATGCTTCAGCTATCTATGATATAGCTAAATCTTCAGATAACATAGGGGAAATCCGTGAAACTTTAAATCTTCTGATGGAAAAATATGAAGAAGAAGAGGAATTCAGAAAATTTTTGTCGGATCCTGTCATTACAGTAGAGGAAAAGGAAGATTTTCTGAAAAGATCTTTTGATTTTGTAAGTGAAAAAGCATTGAGAATAGTTAATTATATAGTAAAAAAAGGAAGATTGTCTTTAATTTCCCATATAAAGGAAGAATTTTTAAAAATTTATTATGCTGAGAATGATAAGTTACCTATAACTGCGATATTTGTAAAGGAATTATCGGAAAATCAGAAAGAGAAATTAATAAGAAAGTTGGAAAAAAAATACGGAAAAAAAGTGGTTTTAAATCTCAAAGTTGATGAAAGTCTTATTGGAGGAGGAATTGTTAAAATACGTAACGAAATAATAAACGGTTCCGTAAAACATCAGATTGAAAATTTGAAAAAAATGTTCTAAAAATTGGAGGTGCTTTTTTTGAGAATTAAACCGGAAGAAGTAAGTAAAATAATTCGTGCAGAAATTGAAAATTATAATGCGACTCTTGATATTTCCAATACAGGGACTGTACTGGAAGCGGGAGACGGAATAGCGAGAATATACGGATTGGGTAATGTAATGTCCGGAGAACTCCTTGAATTTGAAAACGGGGCAACGGGAATGGCACTGAATCTTGAAGAAAATAATATAGGTGCGGTAATTTTCGGAGAAATAAGAGGGATAAGAGAAGGAAGTACAGTAAAGGGAACAGGGAAAATTGCCAGTGTTCCTGTAGGAAAGGAAGTTCTCGGAAGAGTAGTAAATGCACTTGGAGAGCCTATAGATGGAAAAGGCACTGTGAATGCCGAAAAATATATGAATATTGAAAGAAAGGCCTACGGTATTATTGACAGAAAACCTGTGAGCGAGCCTCTTCAGACGGGGATTAAAGCCATAGACGGTATGGTTCCTATCGGTAAAGGACAGCGTGAACTTATAATAGGAGATAGGCAGACGGGAAAAACTGCAATAGCCGTAGATGCGATAATTAACCAGAAAACAACCGGGGTTTACTGTATTTATGTGGCAATCGGTCAGAAAAGATCTACAGTAGCTCAGATATATAAAAAATTGGAAGAGGAAGGTGCAATGGAATATACAGCAATAGTTGCGGCAACAGCATCAGAAACGGCTCCTCTCCAATATCTGGCACCTTATGCGGGAGTTGCAATGGCGGAATATTTTATGGAACAGGGAAAACATGTACTTATTGTATATGATGATTTGTCCAAGCACGCAGTAGCATACAGGGAAATGTCTTTGCTTTTGAGAAGACCGCCGGGAAGGGAGGCTTATCCTGGAGATGTTTTTTATCTTCATTCAAGACTTCTTGAAAGAGCTGCAAAATTAAGTGATAAATTAGGCGGAGGTTCCATAACGGCTCTGCCTATTGTCGAAACCAAAGCGGGAGATATATCGGCATACATTCCTACAAATGTAATATCTATAACTGACGGTCAAATATTTCTTGAAACGGATTTATTTAATTCCGGATTCAGACCGGCGATAAATCCCGGAGTTTCAGTTTCAAGGGTAGGAGGAAGTGCTCAGATAAAAGCCATGAAACAGGTTTCTTCAAAAGTCAAAATAGAACTTGCACAGTATAATGAGCTTCTTGCCTTTGCACAGTTCGGTTCGGATCTTGATAAAGCTACGAGAGAGCAGCTGAACAGAGGAGCAAAAATAATGGAAGTACTGAAGCAGAAACAGTATAATCCTTATAAAGTTGAAGAAGAGGTAGTTTCCTTTTACTGTGTTACAAACGGATATTTTGACGATATTTCCACTGAAAAAGTGGCAGTTTTTGAACATGATCTTATTGAAAGTTTAAGAGCCAACAGTGAAATTTTAAACAGAATAAGAGATGAAGAAAAGTTGACCGATGAAGTAAAAAATGAACTTGACGGGTATATAATAAATTATAAACAGGACTATGTATGGTAAGTAGGTGGGTTATATGGCTGCAAATATGAAAGAAATAAAAGAAAGAATTGACAGTGTTAAAAATACGGGTCAAATTACAAATGCTATGAATATAGTTTCATCTACGAAATTTAAAAAATTTCAGGAGCTGACTTTAAGGTCCAGAAGTTATTCGGAAACTCTTGATATTGCTTTTGACAACCTTGTTGCCAGTCTCAAAGGAAAAAAGCATATTATATTTGACGGAAAACCTGAAGTAAAAAGAATAGGAATTGTAATAATGACTTCGGATAGGGGACTTTGTGGAAGTTTTAATTCCAATATGCTGAGAAAAATGGAAGAAATGATGAAAAAATTTCGACAGGAAGGAAAAGAAGTCAGCATAGTGTCAATAGGAAAAAAATCAAGGGATTACTGTAAAAGTAGAAATATACCGGTAGACAGTGAATATATCCAGCTTATACCTGAAACTATGTTTGAAAAAGCCAAAAAAATAAGTGAGGATGTTGTACAGTTTTATCTGAACGATTTTTATGATGAAGTGTATCTGCTGTATTCAAAATTTATTTCAGCGATTGAATACAGTATTCAGATAAAAAAAATACTTCCTATAGAGAAAAAAGAAAACCTTCCTACAAAGGAATATATATTTGAGCCCTCTGAAGAAGAAGTGCTGAGGGCATTTGTCCCGAAAGTGCTGAATATAGAGCTGTATCAGGCTTTACTTGAAAGTGCTGCCAGTGAACATTCGGCAAGAATGTCGGCAATGAAGCAGGCAAATGACAATGCCGATGATATGATAAAAAAACTGACGGTTCAGTACAACAGGGAAAGACAGGGACAGATTACTCAGGAGTTATCGGAAATTGTCGGAGGTTCGGAAGCCCTGAAGTAGATAAAGGAGGTAAAATTGAAAAATAAGGGAACACTGGTTCAGGTAATAGGACCAGTAGTAGACGTAAAATTTTCGGAAAATCTGCCGGATATATACAATGCGTTGATAATATATAATAAAGATAATGAAAAAATAGTTGCCGAAGTACATTCACATATAGGCAATGGAGTTGTAAGGGCAATAGCAATGTCGGGAACAGACGGTTTAAGAAGAGGTCTGGAAGTCATTGATACAGGAAAGCCCATTGAAGTACCCGTAGGAAGAAAGACTCTCGGAAGAATATTCAATGTACTCGGAGAAACAGTTGATGACGGGGACGTGATAGTTCCTGATGTAACGGATTCCATACATAAGGAGGCACCGTCATTTGAAAGTCAGGGAACGGACTCGGAAATTCTGGAAACCGGTATAAAAGTGGTGGATTTGCTTGCTCCGTATTTAAAAGGAGGAAAAATAGGATTATTCGGAGGAGCAGGCGTAGGTAAAACAGTATTGATACAGGAACTTATAAATAATATTGCCAAAGGACATGGAGGTCTGTCGGTATTTGCAGGTGTGGGAGAAAGGACGAGAGAAGGACGTGATTTGTACAACGAAATGAAAGAAAGCGGAGTTCTCGGTAAAACGGCACTAGTGTACGGGCAGATGAATGAGCCGCCGGGAGCAAGGCTGAGAGTAGCACTGACTGCATTGACAATGGCAGAATACTTCAGGGATAAGGAAGGTCAGAATGTACTCCTGTTTATTGACAATATATTCAGATTTACTCAAGCAGGAGCTGAAGTTTCGGCACTTCTGGGAAGGATGCCTTCAGCAGTGGGATATCAGCCGAATCTGGCAACTGAAATGGGAGCATTACAGGAAAGAATTACATCTACAAGTTCGGGTTCCATAACATCGGTTCAGGCTGTTTATGTTCCTGCCGATGATTTGACGGATCCTGCTCCTGCCACGACATTTGCCCATCTTGATGCTACTACGGTACTGTCAAGGCAGATAGCCTCTTTGGGAATATACCCGGCAGTAGATCCGCTGGATTCCACTTCAAGGATATTGGAGCCTGAAATAGTGGGAAATGAACATTATAAAGTGGCAAGGGAAACTCAGAGAGTATTACAGAGATATAAGGAATTACAGGATATTATCGCAATACTGGGAATGGACGAGCTGTCTGATGAAGATAAACTTATAGTCAACAGAGCCAGAAAAATACAGAGATTTTTCTCTCAGCCTTTTTCAGTTGCAGAACAGTTTACGGGAATGAAGGGGAAATATGTTCCTTTAAGGGAAACTGTAAGAGGATTTAAGGAAATACTTGAAGGAGTACACGATGAACTGCCTGAACAGGCATTTCTATATGTGGGGACTATTGATGAGGCAGTTGCCAAAGCAAGGGAATTACTAAGAGAATAATTTGTTAGGAGATTGGAAAAATGGCTACGGAATTTATTTTAAAAGCAGTTACGCCTGAAGGACTTGTTTTTGAAAAGCCTGTAATATTTGTTAAAGTGAAAACTGAAAACGGAGATGTAGGTATTCTTGCCAAGCATGCGAATTTTGTTTCTTCACTCGGGGCAGGAGAAATGATCGTCAGAGAAAAGGACAATGCGGAAACTACATATTATCTTGAAGGAGGATTTCTTGAAGTTCGACAGGATAAAGTCGTTATTTTGGGTGAGGATATGATGGAAGCTACGACGGCTGAAGCGGTAAAACTTGCAAAAAAAGCTGCAATTGAGCTTGCAAAACAGCATAAATTGAGAGAAGATCAGGATATTCTCGGAACAAAGAAACGTATACAGGAAAATTTACGTAGAAAATAAACGGAATTCAGAAGCACTTAAATGTACATAAAGCTTAAATAGTTGGAAAATATATAAAATATAAAAAACGGAGGCCGTGTATGAAATATTTGGATGAAATGACGAAAGAGGAGCTTATTGATTGTGCTAAGAAAGAAAAACTTTTTTTGGGGTTGACATTTAACAGGGAAAAAATTATGGAAAAACTTGAAAAAAAAGGATATAAACGTAATTATTCCCTAAACAGGAATATGGAAAATCCTGATAACAGAGAAAAAGAAATTTTTACGGAAAAAAGTGCAGTGAATGAAAAAGCAGTCTCAAAATCAGACGGGAAAGAAAATGTAACAGAAAATGCAGAAGTTTTAAATACTGAAAATAAAGTACAGAAATCGGAAAATGAAATTCAGTTGTCAGAAGAATTTTTCTCTGAAGCTACTTTTATGTATAGAAGCAGAACTTATTACAGAAATTATCCCAATAAAAAATTAATGAGAAATCTGAGAAAAAGATACAGAAAATATCGAAGTGATTTTCAGAAAGAAATTGATTTTATATATAAGGGAATAAATGAAGAAGAAATCAGAAAAAGAGAAAAAGAAACGGAAATTAACAGATCAAAATTTGCCAAAGGTGCCGAGTATGAAGGACATTCAAGTCCGGAGGATATTTATTTTGACAAGGCTCCTTTACCTGCGGCATATTTTGTAGATGAAGTGGTTCTGATGCCTAAAAATCCTACCACACTTTATGTTTACTGGGAAATTAGGGACGATACTTTTGAAAAACTGTCGGAAAATCCTGATATAATAGACAATATAGTAATAAAACTGTTTAAGGACGGCAGTGAATACAGGAAAATAATAAGACATGAAAGAATAGGCTCTCATTATATAGGAGAAGTGGATACTGCCCAAAATTATGAAGTATTTATCGGATATGAAGATAAATATGGGAATTTTTCCGAAGTTGCCCACTCTACTCAGTCAATATCTCCGTCTGACAGGCTGTCTGATAATCTGGAGCTGGTTTGGGGAACAGTTAAAGAAGATAAAAATACAAAGCAGGTAATAAAATATGTAAACAGTCCGATTCCTACTGAAGAAAATAAAGAATTTATGGAATTCATAAAAAATCCTGAAAATAATGACGGATTTACGGTGGAGGTCATTGAAAGACTTATGAAAGTAGGTTCTTCGGAAAATATGTCCGAAAAAGAAATAAAAAGAACTTCTCCTGACAGACTTGTAATGACAGGTATCAGAAGTTCGTAAATTTGGACGGATTTGAAGTTGAAATTTTAAAGATAGAAAAGTGTTTTATAAGACAGCAGCTCCGTTTTGATTTTTAGCAGTATCAGGCTGTATCTGAAAAATATTTCAGCAGTGTAGAACTTAACAAAATTAAAACGGAAGCTTAACTTAAATATACAAACGACAAAAAAAGAAATGCCGGGTTACGGTATTAAGTGCAGAAATGTTTGAATTGCCTGAATTTATCGGAAAAATACTTAATCAGATGATATTTTTTAAACAATGCCGACCGATTGGACAGTCTGTTTCCGAAGTCTTTTTTGGACAATGTCGCTGTTTGTTTTTCACTTTCCCAATATAGGATAGATTGTTTTACTGCAACAGGTTTTGTTCACAATAACATTATTTACTTAGGATATCCATCCACTGCAGCAGCGGGATTTCCTTTTTACTGTTATAACGGATAAATTAAAGTATTAATAATTGCATTGATTTTAGTGTTTTTTCTTTTCGGATGGTTCCGATATGCCGTTTATATTCTGAGTTTTTTGCACCTGTTATGTAGCTGTTTTGGAAAGAGGTATTCTTGTCGGGAAGCCGGAATATTTTTGCTGATATGCTGTCATCTTGCTGTTTGAAAAATTAGGAATATATAAGTGCCAATTTCTTGATATAATTGATGAAAAAGTTGGAAAAATACAGTATATTTTTTCAGAAGAACGGGTGACATTATCTCCGGATAAGGATAAGGAATATATAGACAGCATAGGAGAAAAGAGCAGATATCGGATGTCAATATTTGTAAATTTACAACTATGGAAAGTTAGATGAGATAAAAAAAATCGGATAACAGATTATAAATAAAATTGAAAATAAGTGTTGCATTATTTTATTTATAGGATATAATTATGTTATAGAGTATATTAAAGATAAAAAATGAAAGGAAGGAGAAAGAGTATGAATATCTATGATTTTAAAATAGCGGATATTGAGAATAGATTATTCTTATCTGATACTTTTAATACAGTTCGATACAGTTGAGCTGCGGGTATTAAAAGTGCAGGTTGTACTTTATGTAAAAATTTCAATGAGAATATTCTGTTATCATCTCTTTCTGCTGTTTTTTCGATTAATTTATCTTTAAAAATAAACATAAACAGAAAAGAGAAGGACATTTTTTCTTGATTTGGGATTTACAGAATAAATTCAATATTATGTCGGGTAAAATTTCGGTATATAACAGATTAATTTGTTTTAATATGCCTGAATTTTATGACAGTTATTTTAAAACATAGTTTTTTATACTGTTTCTTTTTGAAATTCAGTTTACAGAGTCTTAGTATACTATAAATATGAATTTAAGGAGAAATACAGTGAAAACTTATAATAAAAATTTTACAGGATATATAAAAATATATACCGTTTTGCAGCATAATAAATAATATTGTGTATTATTTTATTGTGCTGCTGTTTTTATTTACTGTAACTGCTGAAATATTGTAAAGTATATTAAAATCAAAATAAATAAAAAATGGAGGAAAAAATGAAAAAATGTTACTACACATGGGCTAAAAATTTTGCAAAGGAGTATATAGCTCCTCATGCAGATCGAATTGACAAAGAAGGGAAATTTCCTGAAGAAATATTTAAGAAGATTGCCGAGGAGGGATTTTTTAAAATTTTGGTTCCCGAAGAATTTGGCGGAGAAGGAGCGGGAGCCTATGCACACGGACAGATTTCAAGAGCATTCGGAGAGGCATGTGCAACAGTGGGACTTTGTTACACAATGAGTAATGTTGCGTTAAAATTTACTCTAACTTTCGGAAGGGATGAAATAAAACAGCAGGTTATAAAAGATATTATGGAAAATGATAAATTTATGTCTCTTGCAAGAAGTGAATTCGGAACGGGAGTACATGTATTCAATTCACAGACACAGACTGAAAATACTGATAATTACAGCATAATAAACGGAGTAAAAAGTATGATCAGTTCAGGAGGATATGCATCGTATTATGTAATATCAGTTCCTGCCGATGAAAAAAGAGGTCCCGTAAATTGGCTTGTTCCGATTGGAGCGGAAGGACTCAGATTTGCAGAAAGTGACTGGGACGGTCTTGGAATGAGAGGAAACAATTCGTGTCCTATGTATATGGAAAATATGAAACTTGATAATAAATATGCAATTTATATAGATAGAGTAAAAGCAAATCAGAAATATCCCGTAAATATAGATGTTATTTATTTTATGACAGGGCTTGCAGGAGTTTATACAGGGCTTACGAGAACTATTTATGAAGAGACAAAAAAACATGCTGTTTCAAGAAAATATCCCGAAGGTAAATCGCTTGCATCTATTGAAACAGTACAGGGACATTTGTTTAATCTTTATAATAACACAGTAAATGCCGAAAATGCATTGGCAGCTGCTTCAAAGGCACTGGATAGGGAAGAACCCGATGCTTTTGCTAAAATAATGGCGGCAAGGGTAACAGGATCATTGAACTGTGTGGAGTCTGCAAACCTTGCAATGAGAATAGGCGGAGGACAGGCATACAATAAGAAAGGTCCTCTGGAAAGACTTATGAGAGATGCATTGGCAGCTCCTGTGATGTTTCCGAGTGTGGATGTATTGAAAAACTGGACTGCAAAAATAGAAACTGGACAGTCTCTGATATAATTATTTTAATATGATAAATAAAAACAGACGAATGAAAAATATATTTTTTCTATTTATTCGGGAAATAAATTTTTTTAGGGAGAGATTACGATGAAAAAAATATTGGGGAAATACCCTTATCCTGTATCCGGGCTGATTTTAGGATTGGCAGCTTTAGGAAATTTGATAAGAAATTATGGAGAAGTTTATAGAAATATATTCGGAGTTATAGCGACAGCACTGCTGACTGTCCTGATATTAAAAATTGTATCGGATATTGAAAGTTTCAGAAATTTCCTACAGAATCCCGTTGCTTCGGCAGCTTTTGCCACAGCACCTATGTCGGTAATAATACTGTCTACGTATTTTCCGACTTCAATAGGAAAAATGATATGGTTTGCGGGAATTGTTTTAAATGCAGCTTTTATCCTATGGTTTAATGTAAAGTTTGCTTTCAGGTTCAAAATAGATGAAATATTTACAACATGGTCGATACTTTATGTAGGAATAGTGACTGCCAGTGTAACTGCACCAATTTATAAAATGTTTCCTGTCGGGCAGTCAATTTTCTGGTTCGGCTTTATATGTTATTTTATAATACAGCCAATAATTTGCTACAGAGTTTTTTTTCTGATGAAGGAAATACCCGAACCGCTGCAGCCTATGCTGATAGTATTTTCTGCACCGATTTCACTGCTTCTTGCAGGATATATGAGCAGTTTTCCTGAAAAGAATATGTTCATAATATATTTATTAACAGCTATTTCAGCAGGATTTTATATATACTGTATATTCAAATTTCCGAAACTTTTAAAATTGAAGTTCTATCCTGCGATTTCGGCATTTACGTTTCCTATGGTTATAAGTGCTACAGGTATGAAACTTCTTACAGGATTTATAAAAAAATCAGGCGGAGATGTAAAAATATTATCTATGATAGTAAAATTTCAGGAATTTATAGCAGTCATTATTGTTGTCTATGTATTAGTGAAATATTTGAAGTTCATGTTTAAAAGTGGGCAAAGTTAATTATAAAAAGGAAAAACGTTGACAGACTCCGACAGTATTGTTAGTCGGAGAACCGACAATATTATTTATAATTTATCTGAACAGTATGAAAATAGTCATTGGTAGAAAAAATTTAATGTGGCTTGTATATGTAATAATGAATGGAATGTATAACAGTTGGACGTTGGAAATTCTATTCAGACTGAAGTATCTCATAATATGAAAAAATATGATTCCTGAAATAACTATGGGAAAATAGAAAAACTGATGCAACCTGCAGAGAATAATAAAATTTTGTAAATGAAAACTGAAGTAAATAAAAAATTAATTTTTGGAGGTAATGAAATGAGTGAAAAAATTGACACGACACAATACACAAAAGACGAGCTTATTCAAAAAATCAGAAAAGATTCAGAAGAATTATTTGCCTGTGGAACATTTTTTTGTAGCGAAGCTGTCCTTACGGTAATAAATAATTATCTGGGACAGCCGTATCATCCCGATGTAGTAAAAATGGCCAGCGGATTTCCGATAGGAATGGGGAAGGCCGGATGTCTGTGCGGAGCTGTTTCGGGAGGACAGATGGCTCTGGGGATGGTTTACGGAAGACTTCAGGGTGAACCTATGGAAGAAAAAATGTTTGAAGAATCTAAAGGACTTCATGACCATACAATAAAAAATTACGGTTCATGCTGTTGTAGAGTAATGACTAAACAGTGGAAAGGTGATGAATTCAAAAGTCCTGAAAGAAAGAAGCACTGCATAGAAATAACCGGAAACATAACTGCTTATATTGCTGAAAGATTAATTGACGATAATAAAATTCCTTGTAAAGAAGAATAGACTCGAACTTAAAGAGTAGTAATGAGAAGAGTACAGTCTGTAATTCTGTCAGCCAGCTTATCATAAATCTGAGAAAGTTATGAAAAATCCAGTAAAGAATACGGAGAATATCCGAAGAAATGTAAATGAGGCGGCAATGAGTACATCAGGAATAGTAATATGATATAAAATAAAAAGAAGCTGTTAAAAAAAAATTTTTTCTACGGCTTCTTTATTACTTATGATATAATTATAATATAGAAAATATATGTAAAAGTAAAATTTTTACCTTAAAAATCACTATATAAAAAATGTAGGTTTTTTTATCCCAGCATCTCTGATATTTTCCTACAGAAATATTTTTTATAAAATTTAATGTTTCTT
>JAUNKI010000230.1 GCA_030532815.1 Leptotrichiaceae bacterium | reverse complement strand
ACGATAGTTTTAATGCTTGCATTAAGTATGTTTTCACTTTCATTTGAGAGCAAAAAATTCAATTCATCTGAAGCAGTGATTTATAATACAAATAAAAAAATGCCTGCAAATTTGAGGTTTGAAATGCAGGAAGATAACTGGGAAGATACAAATTATATTATTCATGTATTTAAAGACGGTGAAGAATATAAGATAGCATACAGTTACTTAAAAACGGATTCACCGAAATACTATGACAAAGACGGATATCCCAAACTGGAATATATAACAAAAGATTTTGAAAAAGTCTATTTTACATATTTTTCAGCTCAGCCGGGAAGTTATGTCAAAAACGGAAAAAATCAGGAAAGAATAACTTATGAGTCAATACCTCTTTCCCGTCTGGAGGAATTTTTGAAAGAAAAAAATGCAAGAAAGCTTGAAGATAATCTTCAGAAAAGAATAAAGGAGCATTTGCTGTGGCTTGACAACTCAGCAAATTAAATGAAAAAGTTGTTTTTAAATAAATGCGGTATAGTCGCAGCTATATAAAAACAGCTTTACTTTTAAATCAGATAAAATTGAGAATTTTCATATAAACAAGACAGGGAAATTATCCGAAAAATATTCTATCGGATAAGGAATAATAATTTCCAAAAATTATAAAAATTTGATATAATAAAAAATATAAAATTCAGTTTCATAAGTACAATATATGTGAAAATTGACATGTAAGGAGAAAACAATGAAAAAAGAAAATATATTTTTTATAACAATCGTATTACTGTTTTCGGTAATTTCCTATGGACAGGATATATTTGCCGATTACAGAGTACATTTTAACAAAATTCATATTACTAACTATGTACAGACGGAAAATGATAATTTAAAATTAAAAAGAATAAGTGATTCCGCTTATGAAATTTTAAGTTCAGGAAATTTCAGAATTTATGACGGAGGCGGAAGGCAGTTGGATATAACTCTGAAAGACGGAATTATTGAAGGTCAGTATAATGAATATTATAGCAACGGAAATTTGTTTACAACAGGGAGATATACAGAAGGAAAAAGAGAAGGCTCGTGGAAAATTTACAGTGAAAAAGGCAGGTTATGGAAAAATTACGAATATAGAAATAACGAGCTGAATGGACTGTACATTTCCTATTATACAAATACAGGTATGAAGGAAATTTCGGGAAATTACAAGAACGACAAGCCTGACGGAGTGTGGAATGAATACTATCCGAACGGAAACAGGAAAAAAAGCGGGACTTACAAAGAAGGTAAAAAAATAGGAATATTTACTGAATGGTTTACGGACGGAACTAAAAAATCCGACGTAAACTACAATGATGATGAAATAAACGGAAAAATGAATGTTTATTATGAAAACGGTATATTGTTTTATGAAGCGGATATAAACGGAAGAGAAGGAAATGTAAGAGGATATCATCAGAACGGTAAAATCAGTTTTGAAGGAAAAGTAGCAGAAAACAGAAAAACAGGAACATGGAATTATTAT
>JAUNKI010000229.1 GCA_030532815.1 Leptotrichiaceae bacterium | reverse complement strand
AAAAAGCGTAGAAAAGCCGATAGCAGGAGTGTGAGGGCGGCGATGAGCCCTCACGAAAAGAAAATTATATTGGAAGCTTTTTGGTACAACCTTTTTTACAAAAAAAATTGTAAAATCTGGCAATGAGCCCTCACAGAAAGAAATACGTAAAAACATTCTTTTTGTTTTTACGACTCTCACTCGCTACATTTTTTACGGAAAATTTCAATTAACTGAGTTAAAAAAAGTTTTCGCATTTCCGAATAATTTATTATTATTTTTTATATTTTACAAATTTAACTTTTCTACTTATATAATGTCCGAGTTCTTTTTTATAAACAGAATGATAATCATCAAAAGTTAACGGAACACCATTTGTCATAACCTCCATTTCAGTACCGAAAAAATTAATTATAAAAGGCAGCTCAGACATTCCGTTTTTTAAGTAAAAATCTTTTCTTTTTATTCTCTGAGTTATGTTTGGGGCATCTGAAATATCGGTATTTTCAATTTCAAGAAAAAATTTTTTTCCTTTATAACGTTCTTTCAATAGTTGGAAAGCTTTTGAGCCTATACCTCCTCCTCTCTGATCGTGGGAAATTGCAAAGTACGCAAGCAAAACCAGATCATTATGCAGAACACATATTGCCATTCCTAAAAAATCTCCATTATGATTTTTTATTGAAAGAACTTCGGTTGTACCTTTCCATTGCCTTAATAACACAAAAGGAAAGGGCTTCCGCTCATTTTTGGGGAAGGCTTTTAAATAAAGTCTATATACATTTAAAATATTTTTAGGGTGTTTTGTTTTTAATAGTTTCATATTTTTCCTTTCAGAATAATTTTTATTGCTTTATTTACTGATTTTATTTATAATAATTATATCATTTCAAATTGATTAATTCAAATTTTGAAATTAGACTGATAAAATTTTACAAATATTAAGAAAAATTGTAATTTTTGCAGAATGCAATGTATGTATTTAATGAAATTTGGAAGGTATTTATATTGGAAAATAGTCGGATATTGAAACAGACTGTAATAAATCTTTATTATTGAATTTAAGCGTAAATGTAGAAATGTATATGCTTTAAAAAATAAAATTTTAAAAAAGTTATAAGAAAGGTATTGAAAATGAATTCAGAAGAAATAAATAAATTTATAAAAAAAAATGTCGAAAAAATATACGATGAAATTGTAAAAATAAGAAGAAAAATACATATGAATCCTGAGATTGGAGATGAAGAATTTGAAACAAGTGCGACAGTAAAAGAATTTTTAAAAGAAAATAATATACAGTTTGAAGAAATTATAAATACGGGAGTAGTAGCCACAATATATAACGGTGAAGGAAAAGCGGTAGCAACAAGGGCTGATATGGATGCCCTGCCTATTTTTGAAGAAAATGATTTGGAATATAAATCAAAAATAGAAGGAAAAATGCACGCATGCGGACATGATGCACATACAGCCATACAATTGGGAGTTGCAAAAATACTTGTCGAAAATAAAAACAAATGGAAA
>JAUNKI010000228.1 GCA_030532815.1 Leptotrichiaceae bacterium | reverse complement strand
CTTATTGAATTTGATATAAGACAATCTGGGTATTATTTTAATGCAGGAAAATATTTGAAATTATTTGAAAAGAAAAAAGAAGGTAAAATAAAAGTTGTAAAATTGACTTTATTAGGTGAAAAAGTATTTAAACTAAATTATAAAGAAAGGCAATTGAAAATAGTGGAGTTAATATTAGAACACAAAATTTTTAGATATTTTTTTACTTACATAATTACAAATGGAAAATTTCCCGAAAAAACAAATATTATAAAAAAAATGAAAGAATTGAATGTCTGTAATAGCGGTGTTAGAGATAGAAGAGCAGGGACAGTACAGAGTTGGTTAAAATGGATATTTAACTTAATCAGATTGTAAAAAAAATTATCAGTTTCAGAAAATTAAATTCTTATTTATTCAAAAATAGTGAAAATAAACTTTTAATATAAAAAATGAAAGTTAAAAGTCGTAATATAAAATCCCGAAAACAGAATATATTGACATTACCGATTTTCTAAGTTATTATGTGCATATAGAAAATCAGTTTAGTATTGTTAGGAGAAGTTATGGATTCGGAAAGTAATTTCGGAAATAAAATAAGAGAAAAATATAAAGAATTAAGAAAATCTGAAAAAAAAGTGGCAGACTATATTTTAGCCAATATGTATAAAACAGAAGAAATGGGCCTTGAAGAAATTGCCAGAAATAGTAAGGTGAGCACGCCTACAGTAGTAAGATTTGCAAAAGCAATGGGATATGAAGGATTTAAAGAGTTTAAAATTGAACTCCTGAAATCAGGCAGAGGAGACGTATCCGAAACGGAAAATATAAATCTGTTACTGGATCTGCATGTGACACCTGATGATAAGCTGGAAGACATTCCCCTTAAAATAATAGGTCTGACGGTAAAGGCACTTGAAGAAACATTTAAATTTTTAAATTATGAAACTTATAAAAAAGCGGTAAAAATGATTGCGGATGCAAGTGTAATAGATATTTACGGTGTAGGAAATTCGGGAAGTATAGGAAACGACTTTATGAGCAAGCTCCTCAGAATAGGTCTGAATTGCCGTGCTTATTCGGATAATCATTTACAGCAGCTGTGTGCCTGTCATTTAAGTAAAAATGATTTAGCTATTGCCATATCCCATTCAGGGGAAACAAAAGATACGGTTGATGCTCTCAGAATTGCCAAAGAATCAGGAGCAAAGACATTGGTTCTGACAAATTTCAAGGCTTCGGTTATAACAAAATATGCCGACATTGTTATGTTTACAGGGGATACTGAAAGCAGTTTCTACAGTGAAACAATGTCTTCGAGAATGTCTCAGCTTGCAATAGTGGACATGCTTTATATGGGATTAATAGTAAGTGATTATAAAAAATATACAAAAAGACTGGATAAAATTAATAATCTGACAATTGGAAAAATTTATTGAATAAAAAGAGCCGTTTAAGAAGCTGTTATTTAGAAGATGAAAATAACAGGTACTGGACGGTTTTTTAAATTTGTCGGGGAAATAAATCAA
>JAUNKI010000026.1 GCA_030532815.1 Leptotrichiaceae bacterium | reverse complement strand
ATACTTGAAGGAAAAAGTAAGGTAGAAGGTATAAAGTAAGGAAAATAGAAAATAGTATATTAAAACAAATAAAGAAAAAAATTTATAAAAATTTAACTAGTATTTTAAATGAAAAAAATAATAAAAATTATCAAACTGACAAAGATACAATTAAATAAAATAAAAATTTTTTCGATATTCAGATTATTTCAATAAAAAATGGAAATGAATCTTCACGAATTTTTGCTTTAACACATCTTTATCTGTAGTATAATAATACAGGTGAAGATGTTTTTATATTATAAACATATATTTGAAGCTGTCGGATATTTTTCAGACAAATTATTTTGTAAAACAGATAGGGGGTAACATTATTTCAAATATATTTGAAAATGAGTGTAAATTGTTTATTTTATTTTATGAGGTATTCTTATAGTGAAAGGTGATATATGATGTTGAATTATAGAGAAACCGAAATATTAAACAGTCTTATTAAAGGAAAGAAATACAGTTTCAAACTGATATCCGAAGAATACGGAGTATCCGACAGAGCTGCGAGATATTATATTGATAATATAGATTATATGTTGAAAATATTGGGATATAAAGCTACGGAAAGAGATAGAAGTACTATTTTCATAGAGAAAGACCAGGATTTTAAAAGTCTTTATGAAGTTTTGGAAAATTCAGGAAAATTATCCGTAGAAGATAGGAAAATCATTTTAAAGCTGATATTGTTTTTTGATAAAAAAGGACTTAATATTACGAAAATATGTGAAGAACTTGAAGTTTCAAGAACAACGGTAAAAAAAGATATAAAAAGATTATCGTCGGAACTTGAAAAAGAGGAAATAAAGCTGATTTATAAAAATGATAAAGGTTACAGACCTGTAGGAAGTGCAAGGGAAATTCTCATAAAAAAAGTGGAATTGCTCGAAGAAATACTTATTTTTCTGAATGGGAAAAATAATTTGAAAGTTTTTAAGACACATATTTTAAATTATTTTTATAAATACATAAAAGAAGAAAGCATTGAAAATACAAAAGAATTTATAATGGAAATAAAAAAAGTAATGCAGCTCAACATAAATGAGGAAAGTTACAGTAAAATATTTTCTTATGTACTCATATTGCTTAATTCCGGTAAAATTTACGAAAATGACCGAAGTATGATTTCCAGAAAATTTCTTATACATACTGATGAATATGCAAAAATTGAAAATATATTAAAAAAAATTTCCGGAAAAAAACAACTGAAATCTGAAGTTTTAATAGAAATAACTGACCTTATAACCGGAATTAACATAAACAGTTTTAAGAATAATTCTTTTGAAGGCTGGATAAATGAAGAGTTGATTATAAAAAAAATGATTTCGGAAGTAAGTAAAATAATAAAAATAGATTTGACAAGAGACGAAATACTGTATGACGGACTTCTGTACCATATAAAACCTGCAATGTACCGTATTAAAAATAATATAAGTATAACAAATTCGGTTTTTAAGGAGCTGATTTTGGCAAAAGATCCTATTCTTGACGTAGTAAGTAAAGGAGTAAAAGAAATAGAAGAACTTTTTGAAATAAAATTTCCTGAAGATGAGATAGCTTTAATGGGATTTCATATAAAAGCTTCCGTTGAGAGAAATACTTCTGAAAAAACAAAGAAAGTAATACTGATCTGCGGTCTCGGATATGGAAGCTCAAAAGTACTGGAACAGAGTCTGAAGGAAAATTATGACTTGGACATAGTGGATGTACTTCCTTACTATCTTATAGAAGATTTTGTACCTAATCATAAAAATACCGATTTGATACTGTCCACTGTGAATTTAGAAGATAAATACGGAATTCCTGTTGTTAAAATAAATCCTTTACTTAAAGAGGAAGATTTTATACTTCTTTCCAAATACGGAATAAGAAAAAGCAGTACAAAAATATCCATGAAAAAACTTATGGAAGTAATAGAAAACAATACGGATATAGAAAGCAGGGATAAGCTTATCAGTGATTTGAAGAAAGAATTGGAAAATAAAATTGTTGATGATTTGTCGGATGTAGGAGCCGTACTCGGAAAAATGCTGAACAGAAATAATGTAGGTTTTGTGGAAAAAGTTACGGACTGGAAAGAAGCTATAACTGAATCAGGAAATATTTTAAAGAAAAACGGAATTGTCAGGGAAGAATATATAAAAGAAATGATAAAACTTGTAGAAAAACACGGAGCATATATAGTAATTGAAGAAGGACTTGCAATACCCCATGCGGGAATTTCGGAAAATATATTGAAAAGCGGTGTTTCATTATTAGTTGTGAAAGAGAAAGTTTTTTTTCCTAACGGGAAAAGTGCAAATATATTTTTAAGCTTTGCAACAGTTAATAAGAATGATCACTTAAACATAATTAATGACTTATTTGAATTAGTAACTAAATACAGATTTATTGAAAAAATTTCACGAATGACGGAATATGGAGAATTGGAAGAATATTTCAGAAAGGAACCCGTATGTTGGAAAAAGAACTGAAAGGTAATATACAGATACTTGACTTTGTAGAAAACTGGGAAGAAAGTATAAAAATAGCGGCAACTCCTCTCCTTGAAAAAGGCGTAATTGAGGAAAGATATGTACATGCAATGATAAAAAGTATAAATGAATTGGGATTTTACGTAGTATTAAGGGAAAATCTGGCAATGCCCCATGCAAGACCTGAAGACGGAGCGGTAAGTACGGGAATAAGTCTCCTGAAGCTTACTGAACCTGTAAATTACGGAGAGCAGAAAATAAATCTTATATTTATACTTGCTTCTAAAGATTCGGACAGTCATATGGAAATACTCATGAAGTTAATGGAGCTGTTTCAGAATGACGAATGTATTGAAAAATTAGTAAAGGCATCTGATATTGGAGAAATAGAAGAAATTATAAAAAAATACTGATACGGTTATGAAAAAATTCATATATAAAATTTATTAAAAACAGAAAAATAGGAGGAAATGTTTTATGAAAATTATGGCAGTTTGCGGTTCCGGATTGGGAAGCAGTTTTATGGTGGAAATGAACATAAAGAAAGTTTTAAAGAAAATCGGAGTGGAAGCTGAAGTCGAGCATTCGGATCTGGCTTCGGCAGTTCCCGGAGCCGCTGATGTATTTGTAATGGGAAAGGATATTGCCGAAAGTGCAAGTGTTCCGTCTGAAAAGCTTATAGTTCTGGACAGTATTATAAGTATGCCCGAGCTTGAGGAAAAACTGACGGATTATTTTAAAAAATAAAAATTAAAATAAGAATTTAGGAGGAAAATATGAAAACTTTACTGACTTTTATAGTGGATATTTTAAAAGTACCCTCAATTTTAGTGGGAATGATAGCAATGATAGGGTTAATCGTTCAGAAAAAACCGATAACCGACATAGTTAAAGGAACAGTTAAGACAATACTCGGATTTCTCGTATTGGGAGGAGGAGCGGGACTTGTAGTAGGCTCTCTTGCACCTATGGGAAGCATGTTTGAACAGGGATTTCATGTACAGGGGATAGTACCGAATAATGAAGCCATAGTATCACTGGCATTGAAGGAATACGGAACGGTAACGGCTTTAATAATGGCACTTGGTATGTTCTGGAATATATTCATAGCAAGATTTACAAAGCTGAAATATATTTTCCTGACAGGACACCATACATTATATATGGCGTGTATGATCGGGATAATATTGAAAGTCGGAGGATTTGACGGTCCGCTGCTTATAATTATAGGTTCACTTACATTGGGGCTTGTAATGGCAATATTTCCTGCTATGGCACAGCCTTATATGAGAAAAATTACAGGGAATGACGATGTGGGATTCGGTCATTTCAGCACAATAGGATATGTATTGTCGGGATTTGTAGGCTCCCTTGTAGGAAAAGACTCAAAATCCACTGAAGAGATGAAACTGCCTAAAAACCTGAGTTTTTTAAGAGACAGTTCCATTTCGATTTCATTGACGATGATGATAATTTATTTGATATTGGCATTGGTAGCAGGAAAGGAATTTGTTGAAACAAATTTAAGCGGTGGAGATAATTATATAGTATTTGCAGTAATTCAGGCTATAACTTTTGCTGCGGGGGTATATATAATACTGTCCGGAGTAAGACTCGTTCTGGCTGAGATAGTTCCTGCCTTCGTAGGATTTTCGGAAAAACTTGTACCGAATGCAAAACCTGCATTGGATTGTCCTATTGTTTTCCCTTATGCACCGAATGCAGTGCTTATAGGGTTTCTATGCAGTTTTTTAGGAGGGATAGTAGGGCTGTTTATGCTTGGAATGCTGAAATGGACGCTTATCCTGCCGGGAGTAGTTCCTCATTTCTTCTGCGGAGCAACGGCTGGAGTATTCGGAAATGCCACAGGGGGTAGAAGAGGAGCATCTCTGGGAGCTTTTGCAAACGGTCTGCTGCTTACATTCCTACCTGTAATATTGCTTCCTGTATTGGGAAATTTAGGATTTGCAAATACTACATTCTCAGATGCGGATTTCGTAACTGTAGGAATAGTTCTGGGGAACATGGCGAAATATGTATCACCTATAGCAGTGTCCGGAGTAATAGTAGGGATAACGGCTGTTTTAGTGGCATTCGGATTTATACCTTCAAAAGAGAAAAAAGAAAATTAATTTATATAAGCTGAAAGGAGCTAATAAAGTGAGCAGCAGTAATTACGGAGAAAAATTGGAAGAAATGAAAAATTTGGCTCGAAAAATCAGGATAAATACGTTGAAATCCCTTAATCATCTGGGATTTGGACATTATGGAGGGAGTTTGTCGGTTGTGGAAGTTCTTTCAGTACTTTACGGCGGAGTTATGAATGTAAATACTGAAGACCCCCATTGGGAAGGAAGAGATTATTTTGTACTGTCAAAAGGCCACGCAGGTCCTGCACTGTATTCGACTCTGGCACTGAAAGGATTCTTTCCCCTTGAGGAAATTTATACTTTAAATCAGAATGGTACAAATCTTCCAAGTCATCCTGACAGACTTAAAACAAAGGGAGTGGATGCTACCACAGGGTCTCTTGGACAAGGGATATCCATTGCTGTCGGTATAGCTATGGCACTTCGTCTGGACAAAAAGCCCAACAGGGTATTTTCAGTCATAGGAGATGGAGAGATGAATGAAGGTCAATGTTGGGAAGCTTTTCAGTTTATTGCTCATCATAATCTGAATAATCTGACTGTATTTCTGGATTATAATAAGCAGCAGTTGGACGGAGATTTAAAAGAAATAATAAATCCGTTTTCCTTTGAAGAAAAAATGAAAGCTTTCGGATTTGAAGTCATCACAGTCAAAGGAAACGACATTCAGGGAATATATGAAGCCGTAAAAGAATCCCGAACAGGAAATGAAAAACCTTTATTTGTAATTCTTGATACGGTAAAAGGTCAAGGTGTGGAATATATTGAAAAAATGAAAAATTCACATCATATGAGATTGACGGATGATTTGAAAAAAGAAATGGAAAAAGAAGTGGAAAAGCTGGAAAGAGGGGAAGTGTAAATGGTTAAGATATATAACGGAGAACCTAAAAAAGACGATATTGAAATGAGAAAAGTATATTCTACCGTACTTTCCCGTTTAATGGAAAAAGACAGCAGAGTAATCGCCCTTGAAGCGGATCTTATGAGTTCCATGACTATGGATGCCGTTCAGAAGGAAAAGCCGGACAAAGTAATAAACTGCGGAATAATGGAAGCAAATATGATAGGAATGGCAGGGGGAATGTCCATTGCGGGGAAATATCCCTTTGTACATACATTTACGGCATTTGCCAGTAGAAGATGTTTTGACCAGCTCTTTATGTCAGGGGCATATCAGAAAAATAATATAAAAGTGATTGCTTCCGATGCGGGAGTAACTGCCGTACATAACGGAGGAACTCACATGTCCTTTGAAGATATGGGAATAATGAGAGGACTTGCGGATACTGTCGTAATGGAAATGACAGACGGAGTAATGTTTGAAAATATTCTTGAACAGATAGCTTTAAAAGACGGATTTTACTGGATCAGAACAATGAGAAAAAATGCGGCAACTATTTATGAAAAAGGTTCTGTTTTTGAAATAGGAAAGGGAAATGTATTAAAGGACGGAAATGACATAACTCTTATTGCCAACGGAATAATGGTATGCCAGGCACTGGAAGCTGCAAAGAAACTCGAAAAAGAAGGAAAAAGTACAGCGGTAATAGATATGTTTACTTTAAATCCTATAGATAAGGAACTGATAACGAAATATGCCGATAAGACAGGAAAAATAATTACATGTGAAAATCACAGTATTCATAACGGCTTAGGAAGTGCCGTCGCCGAAGTCATAGCTGAAAAGGGAAATGCCAGATTAAAAAGAATAGGAATACAGGAAAGGTACGGACAGGTAGGGACACTGGATTTTCTTATGGAAGAATACGGACTGACTTCAGAGCATATTTATAAAGCTGCTATGGAGCTGCTTAAATAGGAAGAATGGTTTAAAATACAAGAAAAAAGTTAAATAAAAAATATCAGCTTAATTATATAAATTATAATCAGGCTGATATTTTTAATTGGAATATTAAATAAGAAAATAAATACTATATGAAAAATAAAATTTAAAACGAGTTGTTTTATTAAGAAGAAAAAATGCATTAAATCTTAAGAGATATATTATTTTTGGAAATTAATAAAAACAGTAACTTTTGATTTTAAAATATACAACTGTATATAATTAAAATTTTTCGTATTGTAAAAATCAGTTTTCAAATCAGAGAATATAAATAACGGTCATTATAACTGAAACGACGAAAGAACCGAAAGTTTTCCAATATTTATAGTATAAAGCTTCTGAAAAAGTGTAAAAATAAAATCAAAATAAAAATAAAAAGGCTGAAGTAATTTTTGTTAAAAAAGAAAATACCTGTTATTAAAAATAGGCAGCCGAATAAAAGCATAAATATCACTTTTATTTTCAGCTGTTGTTCTGTAACATATGGCAAAAATTCTTTATATTGTATTTTTGTTTTTGATAGTTTATTTTTACCAAAAATATAAAAAGAATTTGTAAATATTTCTATTATGCCTAATATAATCAGAAAAATCTGAAAAAATATCTGTCTATTCATAGTTATTTTCCTCCAAATTAAGAATAATTTTTCAAGTACTGAAAAACACGTTTTCAAATTTTTGTTATCAATTCCCTTAACTGAATTTTGTATACAGAATTCGGATTTTTCGGTAACTTCATTTATAATTTTATAACTTTTTTCAGTCAGAAAAATATGGTATGTTCCTGTATCTTCATTATTGATTTTTTTGTAGACAAATTCTTTTTTTATGAGTTTGTCAATTACAGTTCCTGAAGTTGCCTTATCAAAATTAAGAAATTTGCAAATTTGAACCTGAGTTAAAGAGCTATTTTCAGAAATGACTTTAGTAACTGCCCATTGAGATGTGGTCAAATAATATTCTTTTAAGTAGAAATTAAAGTTTTTTATCATTTTAGTAGAAATATTCAGTAAATATCCCAGTGAGTGATGTATTTTCATATTTTGCTCTTTAAACAATATTAGTATGTATATCTACTAAGTTGACAGTTTTGTCAAGAAATAATGATATCGATCAGATTGAAAACTTTAAGATTTGATATTGAAGAAGTTTTTAGTTTAATATATAATACATTTATATAAATATTTTTAAAAATATTAAAATTAAAGATAAAGCAAAAACAGGGGAGAAAATAATAAAAAAAGTTGAAAATAATGCTAAAGAAGCAGGTAGAGCCAGATAATCCAAAAAAGAATAAAGAAAGGCATAAAGGGAAATAAAATGGGAAAGAAAGTAATGAAAATTTTTTCAATAATATTATTTTTAGTAACAGCAGGTTGTGTTATATACGGTTTTATAGATAGAAAATATAAAACGGAAATTTATGTTTCAATGAATGAAAACTATTCTTTAAGAAGATACAGTGAAATTGCCGATAAAGATCCTGTGATTGTATTAATAGATAATAAAAAAAAGGAAGAGTATGATGAATTATCATCTGAAGAAATCAGAAAAAAAGAACTGGGCGAGAACTATTATTTATGTTATACAGTGTCCAAAGTAGCAATGATAAATAATTATTATGTGGGATACTTAACAGGGAAATTTGAGGATTCCGATGTTGAAGAGGATAATAGCAGAAGTTGTGAGGGATATTTTTATGTTAAGAAAAATTCTGACGAAAATAAAATAAAGGTAAGCGAAAAAGAAATAACGGAAAAATTCGGGAAAAATATAAAGTATAAAAATCCGTCTATATTTGTAGATGTACACGGAGGTTCAGGTGATTACATTGACAGCGAATTTATGGAATTTGTATTTCTATGTTTGATTATAGGAACGATAATATCCTTTATAGTCGGAGTAAATAGTGTGTTAATATTGAAAGAAAGAAAATCCGGAATAAAATATTCTCCTTTTTTAATAATTGTAAGTTTAATATTAATAATATCAATATTAAGATTTTTTGGATTATTACTGATTATTATATAAATTTCAAAAAATATTTTATTTATTTTTTAAAATTTAATTCATGAAAAATGTAAAAAAATAAATATAGGGCTGTTTTGTAAGTCAAAAATAATTATCTAACTATAAATATTATATATTTTTAAAAATTAAAAAATACTATTTTTACTGAATTTTATAAAAATAGAAAATATATAAAACTTATAATTGGGTGTATTTTTCTATCTTATGATACAGTCCTATAATTTTAACAAATAAAATTTAAAACAAAACTTTGATAATCAAAAATTTTGTCTTTACAAATAAAGAAATAACAGTTATAATTTCAGTGTAAACAAAACTGAATATTTAGGAGGATTTTAAATGAAAAATATAAAAAAATCTTTATTTTTAGGATTAGCCGCAATATTGGTATTGGTAAGCTGCGGAAACAAGGAAAGTAATGAAAGCGGTACAGGAGAAAAAGCACAGACACAGTCGGCTCAGGAAGCTGTGCCAGACTTGAGTAAGGAAACTCAGGAATATAAAAAATTTGTAGAGGAGCAGATTGATATGCTTCTAAAAGATACTGAAAAGTTTGCCCAGACATTAAAAGAAGGGAAACTGGAAGAAGCAAAAAAACAGTATCCTTTAATCCGTATGGCATATGAAAGATCAGAACCTATTGCTGAGAGTTTCGGTGAATCTGATGTAAATATAGATTTCCGTTTGGTAGATTTTAAAGAGGAAAATAATACTGAAGAAGGCTGGAGAGGATTTCACAGGATAGAGAGAATATTATGGGAGGAAAATACTACAAAAGGAACAGAAGAATATGCCGATCAGCTTGTAAAGGATATTAAGGAACTGAAAGCTAAAATAGCTACAGTTGAAGTGACTCCTGATATGATGCTGACAGGAGCCGTAGACTTGCTGAATGAAGTTTCCACAACTAAAATTACAGGTGAGGAGGAAGTTTATTCCCATACTGATTTATATGATTTTAAGGCAAATATTGAAGGTGCCGAAAAAATATTCGAGTTGTTTAGAGAAAAACTAGAGAAAAAAGATGCAAAGCTTGCTGGAACTTTGGAAAAGGAATTTAAAAATGTTAATGAAATGCTTGATAAATATAAGACAGATGATAAAAACTACAAATCGTATACTGAACTGACAAAAGAAGATACAAAGGCACTGGCAGAAGCGGTTACAAAACTGGGAGAACCTCTGTCACAAATGGGAATCATATTAGATGTTGATAAGTAAAGAGGTAGGATAATGAAAGATAATAATGATGAAAAATGGCTTGATAAAAAAATATCGCGTCGTGATTTTCTGAAAAAAGCGGGTATTGCAGGAGCAGGAATAGCAGTGGGAGCAGGAAGTATGGGAGCTGTTCTGTCAGGTATGTTCGGAAATGATACGGGACATCTGGAAGGAAATGAAGAAATTTCCTTTTACGGGAAACATCAGTCGGGAATAGCTACTCCTGCACAGAGAAACGTATATTTTGCAGTGTTGGACCTGCATTCGGAAAATAAAAGCGAAATTATGGAAATGTTTAAGGAATGGACGGAATATACAGAAAAACTGATGAAAGGGGAACTGGTAGGAGCTGAGCTGAAAAATCGTCTGCTCCCCCCTAAGGATACGGGAGAAACAGTAGGTATGAACCCTTACCGCCTGACTGTGACATTCGGAGTAAGTCCTGCATTTCTGGATAAGCTGAAACTGGACGGGAAAAAACTTCCTGAATTTAAAAATCTTCCCCATTTTCCGAGAGATCAGATACAAGACAAATATAAAGGTGGAGATATATGCATTCAGGCATGTGCCGATGATGAACAGGTGGCATTCCATGCTGTCAGAAATCTTGTCCGTAAGGGACGTGCTTTAGTCACTTTAAAATGGAGTCAGTCAGGTTTTCTTCCTATAGGTAACGGAAAAGAAACTCCGAGAAATCTGTTCGGTTTTAAAGACGGAACTGAAAATCCGAGAAAGGAAAAAGATTTTAATGATGTAGTATGGTATGATAAAAATAATTGGCTAAAGGACGGAACATATCTTATCGTAAGACGGATACAGATGCATCTTGAAACATGGGACAGAACCAATTTACAGGAACAGGAGAATACATTCGGAAGATACAAGGAAAGCGGAGCTCCTTTCGGAGAAACCGATGAATTTGCCGAAATAGATATAAATAAAAAGGGTGCCGACGGAAATCCCGTACTTCCTGTAGATTCTCATGTGTTTCTTGCAAAAAAGGCCGAAACGAAAATATGCAGGAGAGCTTTTTCATATTCGGACGGAATTAATGAAATAAGCGGACAGTTTGATGCGGGACTGTTATTTATCTGCTTTCAGAAAGACCCTGAACAGTTTATTAAAATTCAGAACAGTCTTGGAAGTGAAGATAAACTGAACGAATATATTACCCATATAGGTACGGGTATTTTTGCCTGTTTCGGAGGAATAAGGAAAGGGGAATATATTGGACAGAAATTATTTGAATAAAATCCCTATTATGATGTTTATCTGTTTTCTTTTCTTCTGTATAACTATTGCGGGAAAAGAAAGTTATAGTGAATTTTATATTAAAATAACTGATGCAAATACTGCACTGCAAAAAGGTGATCAGAAGGAAGCGGAAAAACTTATAAAAGAAATAAAAGAAAATTTCGTTTCGGTAAAAAATTCAAATTCTCCTCAGGGAATTAAAGTACAGGAACGTCTTGACAAAATAAATTCCGTAACTGAAAATGATCTGAGGGAAGTAGCTAAAGAACTTCTTGAATTTGAAAAGGAGCAGAACCCTATTGATGAAGTTCAGGTGAAAAAAAACTTTAAGGCAAAAATATATCCTGCTCTGGATAATTTGGAAAAAGTTATAAAGACTAAAGATATTGAAGCAATGAAAAAGGAATATTTAAAATACAACGGTGTCTGGACAAGGAACGAGTGGGTTATCAGAAGTAAAGACATAGCCTATTACGGAAAAATTGAAACCGCCATGTCCTTTTTAAGAAGTTCAATGGAAGTGGAGCCTTTTGATTATGACAGTGTTATGAATTCCTTCAATGAGCTGAAAACGGGAATTCAGGAATTTCTGGACGGAAAAAAAATCGAAAAAAATACTGAAAAAATAACACTGAAGGAAGCAATAGATCTGCTGGAAGAAGGACTGAAAGCCTTTGAAACAGGAGATAAGTCAGCAGGGCAGGTAAAAATAAGGAAGTTTATTCAAGTATGGCCTGTAGTGGAAGGAGATGTGAGTACACGTAACGGTGCCTTGTATACAAAAGTCGAAACTCAGACCCCGATAATAATGGTAAAAGGGGAAGAAAAGGAATATCAGGAACAGCTGCAGAAACTTATAACGGAGCTTTCCCAGATTGACACCAAAGCTGAATATACCTTTGCAGATGCGATGTTCATACTTCTTCGTGAAGGAGTCGAAGCACTTCTGATTGTACTGGCTTTAGTCGGAGGATTAAAAGCTGCAAATCAGAAAAAAGGGCTGAAATGGGTTTATTCAGGAGCTGCTGCAGGAATTACGGCAAGTGTCGTAATTGCCGTTGCACTTCAGAAACTTTTCCCTGCCGTATCTTCAGGAACAAACCGTGAAATATTGGAAGGAGTAGTAGGTATTTTCGCCGTTATTATGATGATCGGAATAGGCGTATGGCTGCATAGCAAGTCTTCTGTAAAAGCATGGAATGAATATATGGAAAAGAAAATGAATGTCGTAGTAAGTACGGGAAGTTTTGTTTCCATGTTTGCTTTGAGTTTTCTGGCAGTATTCAGAGAAGGAGCTGAAACAATTTTATTTTATGCAGGAATTCTTCCGTTGATTTCAATGAAAAATTTAATTATCGGTATTGTTGCAGCATTGGGAATACTTGTAATTATTGCACTTATTCTTATATATACTTCTTCAAGGATAAAAGTCCACAGAATATTTTTTATACTGACATGGACAATTTATTTCCTTGCATTTAAAATGCTCGGAGTAAGTATTCATATGCTTCAGGTTGTGGGGATTATACCTTTACATATAGTACATTTTATACCGACAGTGGAAATACTCGGTATTTATGCAAATTGGGAAGTCCTTATAAGTCAGATTGCGTTTATTATTTTAATTACATGTATAACTCTGAAAAAAGAAAAATAATTTTTAATATTTAAATACGGGAAAGGAATATGTTATGCAGGAAGTGAAAGAACAGACACTTGTTGAGCATCTTGGTGAATTTAGGAAAAGATTGATAAAGACACTGATATTTTTTGTGGGAGCTTTTTTAATAAGTTTGCTATTCTGTTCGGATATTTACAGAATACTTACATATCCTTTTTCTCAAAAGCTTGTTGTACTGGGACCTAAAGATATTCTGGGAATTTATATGACATTGGCGGGAATAAGTGCCTTCAGTCTGACACTTCCTTTTGCAGGGTATCAGCTATGGGCGTTTATTAAACCGGGACTTGAAGAAAAAGAGGCGAAAGCGGTACTGACATATATACCGGTAACTTTTATTCTATTTGTTTCAGGGTTGGCGTTCGGCTTTTTTATAGTGACACCTGCATTACTGAATGTGCTGCTTTCCATAGGAGATGACCTTTTCAGTGTTCAGGTTACTGCACAGAATTATTTGGAATTTGTAATACATACATCGTTACCTGTTGCGGTTATATTTGAATTACCTGTAGTAACGGCTTTTCTGACGTCGCTTCACATTCTGACACCGGATTTCCTTATAAAAAATAGAAGATACGGATATTTTTTTCTTCTGTTTCTTGCAGTAGTCATAACGCCTGCAGATTTTATAAGTGACATAGCAATGACGGTTCCGCTGATTTTAATTTATGAAATAAGTGTTTCCGTATGTAAATATATTTATGGAAAAATGAAAGGATAGTATATGGGATTTTTTAGAGATATAGGAACACCGGGAATGGTAGTGCTTATACTGGGAGCATTACTTATTTTTGGACCTAAGCGATTACCTGAACTGGGAAGATCCGTAGGGAAGATGCTCAGTGAATTTAAAAAATCAATGTCGGAGATATCAGGAGAAAATGACGATAAAAATGATGATACTGAAAAAGATAAAACCGATAAGGATGTGTAAAATAAAAAATGAAATTTAAAATATGTAACTTTAGTTACATATTTTTTTTACATATATGATATAATTGAACATGTAAAACAATTAAAATAAAAATTAATATTGATTTTCTGAAATTAAAAGGGAGATGAAATTTTATGAATAAATTTTTCAGTTTAAACGATACGTTGTATCAGATTGTGGAAAAATATCCTGAAGCTCTTGATTTTTTCATAGCAAACGGCTTTGAACAGCTGAAAAACAGACAGATGTTTGAATCAATGGCAAAAAATATAAATCTCGGAATGGCACTTAAGGCAAAAAAAATAAATTCTGAATTATTTGAAGAAAAACTTGCGGCATTTCTTGAAAAGGACAGTGATACGGATATTTCACTGGAAGGAAGAAAAGAAAATTCCGAAGGAGATATTCTTATAGAAGGTGTATTGCCCTGTCCTATAAGAATACCTCTTATGGAAGGTATTAAAAACTGGGTAAATGAAAGAAATACCAAAGAAGATTATAAAATAGCCTATGAACTCCAGTCGGCAAATTTAGGATTGGACTGGGTAGTGGATAAAGTAAAGACGGGAAATCCCGATAAAGTGTCCGATATACTTCTGTCTGCAGGGTTTGAATTGTTTTTTGATAAGGAGCTTATGGGGCAGTATATGGAAAAAGGTATATTTGAAACATATCTCGATGAAATGAACAAAGATTTCTGTAATGATGAGATAGATTTACGGGACCCTAAAAAACAGTATGCAATAATGGGAGTAGTCCCTGCGGTATTTTTAATAAATAAAACGGTACTGGGAGACAGAAAAGTGCCTGAAACATGGGAAGAGATATTAAGTGAGGAGTTTGAAGATTCAGTGGCACTTCCCATGAATGATCTGGATCTGTTCAATGCTTTAATTATTAATATATATAAGGAACACGGTTCTGAAGGGATACATAAACTTGCAAGATCCTATAAAAAAAATCTTCATCCTGCACAGATGGTAAAAGCAAAAGGAAAAAGCGGAGATGCTCCGGCAGTCAGTATAATTCCTTATTTCTTTACGCAGATGTTGACAGGGGCGACTGACCTTGAAGCTGTGTGGCCTAAAGACGGGGCACTGCTGAGTCCTATATTTATGATAGCGAAAAAAGCGAAAAAGGATAAAGTCAGACCTTTTATAGATTTCTTCATGTCAGAGGAAATAGGCACATTATTTTCCGCAAATGGGAAATTTCCGTCAACAAATCCCAATGTGGATAACCATTTAACCGAAGAACAGAAATTTAAATGGATAGGCTGGGACTTTATACACGGAAATGATGTAGGAGGACTTATCAGACAATGTGAAAATGAGTTTAACGAAGCCATTATGAAATTATAAAAAAATCATAAAAATAAAAGAAAAACTATTTTAAATGGAAAAACGGAGGAAGAAAATATGAATTTAGTAGTAGTTTCAGGACCACCGTCATCAGGAAAGACCAGTGTTATTTTAAAAACGGTTGATGCTTTGAAACAGCAGGGAATGTCAGTAGGAGTTGTAAAATTTGACTGTCTGTATACAGATGACGATATATTGTATGAAAAAGCGGGAATTCCTGTAAAAAAAGGTCTTTCAGGAGCATTATGTCCGGATCATTTTTTCGTGTCGAATATAGAGGAAGTTGTTCAATGGGGTAGAAGTCTGGGACTGTCCATGCTTATTACAGAATCAGCCGGACTTTGTAACAGATGTTCTCCGTATATAAAGGATATAAAGGGAATATGCGTAATTGATAATCTGTCGGGAATAAATACGCCTAAAAAAATAGGACCGATGCTTAAATCTGCAGATATTGTCATTATTACAAAAGGTGACATAGTTTCTCAGGCTGAAAGAGAAGTATTTGCTTCAAGGGTAAATTCCGTAAATCCCACTGCAATCACAATGCATGTGAACGGACTTACAGGGCAGGGAGCATATGAACTAAGCACTCTTCTCTATGAAAAGGAAAAAGAAATAGAAACCGTACAGGGGAAAAAACTCAGATTCCCTATGCCTTCAGCCCTGTGTTCATACTGTCTGGGAGAAACGAGAATAGGGGAGAAATATCAGATGGGAAACGTAAGGAAAATGAACTTGGGAGGTAGTGATGAGTAAAAGTCCCGTTAACGAACTGAAAATTAGAGAACTTCTTTTAAAATATCCCTTTGCAGAAACTTTTTTTTCTGAAAATGCCATTAATATAAACGGACATGAAAATAAGACATTTAATGAATTTTTAGGAGAACTTACTGAAGAGGAAATAGAAGATACGGCTCTTGATATTGAAAAACTTAAAGAAAGTCTTGTGGAATATATAGAACAGATGAAACTTTTTCTCGGAATGGAAGAAGATAAAGGTGTTGAAGTACTTACAATTATTCCGGGAAAAGATAAGTCAGGCAATCCTGAAGGATTTGAGAGGCTTGATATACACAAGTCTGAAATAATTTCCATAGTGGGACCTACAGGCTCAGGAAAATCAAGACTTCTTGCCGATATTGAATGGACGGCTCAGAGAGATACACCTACACAGAGGGAAATACTTATAAATAATGAACTACCTGATAAAAAATGGAGATATTCCTCAAATAACAAACTGGTAGCTCAACTATCTCAAAATATGAATTTTGTAATGGATTTATCAGTAAGGGAATTTCTGGAACTTCATGCAAAAAGCCGAATGATCGACAATATAAAAGAAGTAACCGACAGGATTATAGAGGAAGCTAATAAGCTTGCAGGGGAGCAGTTTAACCTTGATACTCCGGTTACTGCACTGAGCGGAGGTCAGTCGAGGGCTCTTATGATAGCTGACACTGCTATTTTAAGTTCATCTCCCATAGTTCTTATAGATGAAATAGAAAATGCGGGAATTGACAGGAAAAAGGCTCTTGATTTACTTGTATCTTCAGATAAGATAGTATTGATGGCTACTCATGACCCGACATTGGCACTGATAGCCCATAAAAGAATTATAATAAAAAATGGCGGAATATCCAAAATAATAGAAACAAGTTCCGAAGAAAAAAAAATCCTCAAAAAGCTTGAAGAAATGGATAATATTATTCAGAAAATGAGAGGAGATTTAAGAAAAGGAGAAATATTGAGAGAGGAATAATTTTGTGAGGGCTTATTGTCGTGTAATTCCAACCTTTTTTGTAGGTGAATTGTCAAATCAAGTGCAACACCTAATGTAAGTAACTGAAAAATACTTCG
>JAUNKI010000227.1 GCA_030532815.1 Leptotrichiaceae bacterium | reverse complement strand
TTACCGATTTTATCTTCTATACTTGAATCAATATCCAATGCCCTTGCCAAATCCGTCAAAGGTCCTATAAATACGAGATCTATTTTTTCATCAGCTTCTTTTAGTACACGTATTATATCCTCATGGGCTTTTATATGAGCTTCTTCCACCGTCAACGGCTTTTTTTCATTCAAAATAGGCAGTGCATCTATTACGAAAGCATGCATTCTCCAGTCTTTAGGAAAAGGATTTACCGCTCTGGAATCTGATAATGCAATTTTTATCTGTTTATCTTTTTCAGAACCGAACTTTTCTATAATTTTTCTTGTAGCTGAAGATGCAGGTTGTATATAGCAGTCTGCATCCATAACACTAACTCCTGCAAGTTCCACATCTTTCATTTTTAACAATAAATATAATGAGACTAAGTCATCTACTCCTCCATCATGATTTAAATACACTTTTCTTTTACTCATAAATTCTCCATTTCTTTATTCTATATAAATTTTTATTTTTAATTTTCCGTTTTCTTTACTTCAACAGCTTCAGGATAAATTTTTCTAATCTTTTCAATAACCTTATTTATTTCCTTATTGATTAAATCCTTATTTTCTCTTGAACCTTTCATGGCAACTCTTATTTGAACCCTTCCCTCTTTAGCATAAGGAGCAACTGTCGGATTTGACATTTGAAAATATTCTTTTAAACTGTCATCTATCTTTCCCTCAGGAACACCTTTTATTTCCAGAGTTTTCATTATCAGTATACTTTCTGAATACTGACTGAGCAACGGTAAAACCTGATTATCCATCATCCATGTCATTTCTTTGGGCGGCCCGGGAAGTACTATTATTTTTTTATTATTCTTTTCATAATAAAATCCCGGTGCAAGTCCCATTTCATTTTCAATTAATCTTGACCCTTTTATTATAGATGCCTCCTTTTTGCCTCCATCGGGAATATCGTTACCGAAACCTCTTTCGTAATATCTCTGCATAAGTTTACTGTAATATTTTTCATTTACTTCCAGTTCTTCTCTGAAAAAATCAGCTACAACTTCTTTTGTAATATCGTCCATTGTAGGCCCCAATCCTCCCGTAGTTATTACAAGTTCTACTCTGTTAAAAGCTGTTTTCAGACATTCCTTCACTCTGCCGAAATTATCCCCCACTGTTGTCTGGTAATATAAATCTACACCGATATTTGTGAGTTTTTCTGATATATATCTGGCATTGGTATTAACAATATCTCCCACCAGAAGCTCTGTACCTATGCATAAAATTTCCGCTTTTATTTTACTCACCTTCTTATTTTTCAACTAAAGAATCCATTTAAAAAATTTCTTTAAAATTATCTGTAAGTCAAAATCAGTCTTTTGATAAAAAAATAATATCAATTTTTAAAAATCGAAATCAACTGTTTCAATTACCTTTATTAAAACATATCCCATATATTTTATAAAACAATCTTTCAATATTTCGATTTTTATTTATCACAAATCTTCAATGTCATGTTTTGACATATTTTTATATTTATATGACTGATT
>JAUNKI010000025.1 GCA_030532815.1 Leptotrichiaceae bacterium | reverse complement strand
TGATGTTACTGTTTTCAGGAAGGAGAGTCTTTAAGTCGGGATTAAGCAGCCATGAATGACATGTAAAAACCAGTCCTGAAAAAGACAGTCCTTTTGATTTATAATATTCCGATGCTTTATTATACGAAATTTCACATAAATCGGGAAGGAGCTTTTCACCTTCTCTGACATGTACATTAACAAAAAGGAGATTTTTTCTGTTTCCGAGTTTAAAAAGAAGTTCTTCGTCTATATGTTCGGATATTTCAAACTGTAACCGGCCGAGTTTTATTACTTTCATTTCAAGAATACTGTCTATCCATTTGTAATGTTCCCTATATATGCCTTTCTGTATTTCTCCGACCAGATGTCAATGTCCTTTATATTGTCCATATATATTTCATCAGACAGTTTTTCCTTTCTGTATAAAAATTTTGTATAAGTTTCCGCTTTTTCCATAAGAAATCTGTATGCCTCTTCATCATCATTATGTATTTTTTCGTAAGGCGTATTGTTCAATGTGGAAAATTCAATTCCGCTCATCGTATACACTCTCCTGTTAAGTCAATTTTTTATTCTTTTACCGAACCTGCAGTTAAACCTGAAACCAGATTTTTTCTGAATAACATACTTGCCAGTAAAGGCG
Source organism: Leptotrichiaceae bacterium (assembly GCA_030532815.1). GTDB lineage: Bacteria > Fusobacteriota > Fusobacteriia > Fusobacteriales > Leptotrichiaceae > Pseudoleptotrichia. The sequence goes on along the minus strand of JAUNKI010000025.1, from coordinate 16,296 downwards.
GGATTATTACAATTATACCTGACATAGCGATAACACTGTAATTGACAGCATCTCTCGTCATAAACTCCGACATTATAAGAGTCAGAACTTTATTATTATGGGATGACAGTAAGAGCATTGGTATAATATACTGTTTCCATGCCATAAGAAACATTATAAGGGAAGAAGTCAGAACTATGGGTTTTGCCAGCGGAAGTCCGATTTGAAAAAACAGCTGTCTTTCATTTGCCCCTTCTATGGCTGCCGCTTCCCATAAATCTTCGGGCAATTCCCTGAAATAATTCATTATTATCCATGTATTTAAAGGGATAAATGCGGATATAAATATTACGGATGTCCAGAACATACTGTCAAGCATTGAATGTTCCACAAAAAAGGAATAAATAGGGATAATCGTAGTAAATACAGGTATTACAATAGTCATTAAAATGAAACTTATAATCAGATTTTTAAACCTGATTTTGTAACGAACGAGAGCATAACCTGTAATAACCGATATAGGTACGCCTATTAAAACCGTAACGGCGGACAGATACATACTGTTCAATAAACCGTTTGAAAGAACTCCGCTTTCCTTACTTCCTGCACTGAACAGGTTTTTATAATTTGCAAAAGTAATTACTTCAGGAAAAAGTTTTACACTGTTTTTCAGAAGATCGCCTTCAGGTGTTATGCTAATCAGAAAACACCAGAAAATAGGACCGATACTAAAAAGAATTATAAAAAAAACAGTAATGTAGTAAATCAGTTTTTCTATTTTCGTATCTTTCATAAATTAATCCTTTCCCTATTTTTCATAAGCCATATTTTTAACATAAAAGTAACCGAAAATTCCTGATATAAGCATTGTTACATAGGAAATAGAACTTCCGTAACCGAAATCAAGGAAATTAAACGTAGTTGAGTAATTATAAACAAGCAGTGTCTGAATTTCAAACTGATAGCCGGATATGGCAATAACTTCATCAAAAATATTTAGTGCAGTTGTAGTCAGATTTATGAGAACAACTCCTATGGAAGGAAGTAGCATAGGCAATGTGATAAACCGGAATCCCTGAAACTTGTTCCCACCGAAAACGTGTAGTGTGTCGTAGTAACTTTGAGGGATATTCTGTAAGTTGGCTAATATTACAAGGGAGGAAAAAGGTATAATCCTCCATGCTACAACTATGGAAATCACAAACAGGAACAGGTATCTGTTGTCCGTCCATGAAACGGGTCTGCTTATAAGACCTGATTGGAGTAGAATTTTATTCATAAAACCGTATCCTGGAAAAAAGATAAATTTCCACATTATTCCGTTTACTATAGGGGGCATAGCCCACGGAATAATTACGAGTGCGGTTAATAAAGGGTTGATTGCCGATTTTCTGTTTAAAGTAATTCCTATTATTATGCTGAATATAATCCCGATAATCATAACTAAAACTAAAATTATCGTACTGTTGTAAAGAGAGTTATAAAAGTGGGGATCTTTAAATATTTTTATATAATTGTCAAACCATATAAATTTTTCATTTTGGGGTTCCGTTAAATTGTAGTTTTTTAAACTGTAACGAAAAGTCAGAATTACCGGAAAAACTACAAAAACAATCAATATGAATAAACACGGCAATATTAGGAATGTACCTTTGATGTCTTTTTTCATAGAGAGTTATTTCCCTTCTGCAGAATTTTTTAATAATTTTCTAATTTTTAAACAAGTTAATTCGAATATTTTTAATATACGTTAAATTTTTAAGAGAATTAACAGTTGTTTACTTTCATAAACAGTATTTTTATGCTTTGACTGTTAATTGTAAATGCTGTTTTCCTTAAAAATATTTATTCTATATATTAAAGCATTATAAAAAACATTACAAAATAAAATTTTCAGAAGAAAAAGATGAATTCAGAATTTAAAATAATGTTATAAATAAATTTATTATTTTGATTTTATTAATATTACTAAGAAAAGTTTATATTTTTCCGATTTTCAGATAGGAAATCTGTATAATTTTTTTAAGAATTGAAGTTTTTATAGGAAATTAAAGATATAAAAACTTGGAAAAAAAGCATTAATACAGACATCTTATTGAAAAAAATACCTAAAGAACAACCTGCTCTTTTAGAACCTGTTATTCAGGAACACGGAACAATATCGGCATTACCGATTAAGATGACTGCATTTTTCTTAATGTACATTATAGTAAAATCAAAAATGTTCAAGCCTTTTCCTCCTTTATAATAATCTATATCTTTAATATTTTGTAATTATTATACCTTATAAAATAAAATAATGCAATATCATATTCGGGATTTTTTATTGACTTTTAATTTATTATGTTATAACATACAGATAAATTAAAGAATAGGAAATATTTCATTTTCAGGTTTTTCAAAGGAGGAATAAAATATGCGTTTTTACAGCAGTACTCATAATTTTTACAGAAACAGTCCCTTGCATAATTTAAGAAAATTTAATGATAATACGGAGCTTTTAAATCTTGAAGTTATTAAAAATGAAGAATTCGGTTTTTTTGTCACAGTGAATTTTCCGTGTGAATCCTGTCTGAACATAAACAGGGATACGGATTTGCCGTGGTGGGGATTAAACAGCAGATATCGTCTGGAAGTGAATTCGGAACTTTCAGTTATTTCTCCCTATCTTGTAGACTATGTAAAAGATGATGAAGGGACCGAAATAGTCGATATAATTTTAACTGAGCAGAGTAAGGTTTATCCTGCGGGAGAAGTACCTGTATTTCTTCAGGGAATAATACCCGAAGATTTTCAGGGAGACAAAGTTACCGTAAATATAAAACTGTTTGAAAATAACGGTTATAAAAAGGAAAAACTTATAGAAGAAAAAAATATGACAATAGACATAATTGACTACTCCTTAAAAAATAACGATTTTTTTCTGGATTTGTGGCAACATCCGTGTTCATGGGCAAGAACATACAATCTGGAATATTTTTCCGAGGAACATTTTTCAGTAATTGAAAATTATTTGAAAGAGTTGGCAAAATTAGGTCAGAAAGTAATCAATCTCATAGTTTCGGATTTTCCGTGGGCAGGGCAGAAATGCTTTGATATAGACAGAAATCCGTCACGTCTTTATGAATACAATATTATAAAAGTTTCGAGAAAAAACGGTAACCTGAACCTTGATTTTTCAAATTTGGACAGATACGTCGGTATATGCGAAAAACTTGGAATAAATGAAGAAATAAATCTGTTCGGACTTATAGGAAACTGGCACGGATATGACTTCGGTTCCCCTCTTACTGATTATAGAGATCCTATAAGGATAAGCCTTTATGACGAAGATGAAAAGGTTTTTGACTATATACGTGATAAATCTGAATTGGCAGTGTATCTGAAGTTACTATTTCAGCATTTTAAAAATAAAAATTATTTATCCAAAACCAAGATAATAGGAGATGAGCCGAATTCAATAAAAATATTTAAGGAGTATTCGGATTTTCTAAGCTCATGTACCGAAGAAAAATTACAGTTTAAATATGCGGTTCATACTCCCGGATTTTTTGAAGAATACAAAGGAAATCTTGACAGTTTTTCAATAAATACTCTTCTTTTGGGAGATTATTACAGGGAAAATAATCCCGCTTATGAAAAACTAAAGGAAAACAGTTTGAAAATGACGTGGTATTCCTGCTGTTTTCCGGATACATTCAATGTTTTTATAAAAAGTCCGCTAATAGAAGCAAGATTGACGGGACTATACACATATCTGTTCAGAATGAAGGGAATGCTGCGTTGGGCTTACGGTTTATATGTAGAGGATGTTTTTTCGGATATTTCCTATAAAAAGGAAAAATGGGCGGCAGGAGATATGCTTTTTGTCTATCCGGGAAAAAATATGAAGCCTCTGCACAGTTTAAGAGAGAAAAATATGCTTTACGGTATACAGGATTTTAATATTTTCAGGCAGCTTGAATCGGGATACAGAGATTTATATCGCGAATTGAAAAAAAAGCTTTCTGTTGAGGAACTTATAAAAACAGAAAACGGTGATATTAAAATGGGAGTTTATCCTGATATAAATATATACAGGAAAATAAGAAATGAATTTATAAAAAATAGTTTATAATAAAGGAGATGTATGTTTATGAAAAATCCTAATTCAAAAAATGGAAAAAGTCTGCTGTTTACATGCCAGAATGTAAAATCGCTTGCTGTTCTTGAACGTGACGGAAGATTTATAAACAGAAGGGAATATGTTGAGGAACATCTTGAGGATATAGCACCTATGATACTGAAAGCATATGACTGGTTTGTTACGGCAGCAAGCAAAAGAGTAAAAAAACCTGAAGATGTGGAGTATCAGATATGGTGTACCGTCAGTTCCGATGTCTGTATGAAGCCTATTGAAAATGAAGTAATATATGTTCTTGAAGTTCCTGATGATGAAATAATATATTTCAATTCCTTCAAGTGGGACTATGTGATTAACCATCATTATGTTCCTATTGATAATGAAGATCTTGAAAAATATGAAAAAGAAATGGAAAGAAGGGGAATTGTAAATACATATGAATTTCTCACAGGAAGATATGCAGGAAAATTTCCGTTGGAAGAAAGGAAAATAAAGGAAAGTTGGAACAGAGTATTTGATATAGATAAATGGAATACAAGGGAAATACAGGCAAATCTATGGGAAATAAAAAAAGAGTGGGTAAAATGTATATTAAAGCCTGGAGAACCCATACCGGAGGAATATTATGTAAAATAATTCCTGCTGTTGCTGTTCATAAATTAAAAACAATTTCAAAATATATTTTTAATTAAAATTAAGAAATAAAATTTATGAAAATAATAAAAAAATCCAGAACCAAATTTAAAAGGTTTTTAAAAAATATAAGAAATAATTTTTAGTAAGATATGAAAATTTTTAATTTTAACATACAAAGAAAAATTTGATTTATTTAATACAATAAGGTAAAATAAGATTGTAATATTTAAAAGTACGTTTATAATACAACGGAAAGGAGGAAGAAACAGCGTGATGACGATTGATTTTGAAATAATACATATTAAAGAAAACAGAACGGTTCTGAGAATTTCAGAAAATCCTGCTTTATGCTCTTGAGAACTGACAGAGTTAAAAAGAGCAGGCTGTTCTTTATGTGAAAATTATGATATGTCCCTATTATCGGCAGTTTCTTCCTGTCTTTATTTTGACGGTATTCAGATGAAAAATTTTATCTGTAAATCATAAGGACTTTTGAAGCTTTTAAAAATCATATAAAATCATATCGTAATTTCAAATTTTATTCTCTCGGATAGTTAAATAAAATAGGTTTTAATGCCGTAATATCTGTTTAGTGTATTATTTTAAAGTCAGTTTTCTACTGTTTCTTCGGAAGCTTTCTTTTGCAGTACTTTAAAATTATATTATAAAATTTATAAATTTTAAGGAGGAACGGTTATGTTCAATTGTTACAATGAAACAGAAAATACTGTGAAAAAATATAACTCGGATAAAAAAGTGAAAAGAATTATTTTTCTGTTCGGAAGTCTTATATTGATGCTTGTATTACTTGCATGCGGAAATAGTGCAGAAAATAAAAGTACAGGAAAAGGGGAAAAAGAAAAAGTTTTTAAAATAAGTGCAATTCCCGATTTTGATCAGTCCGAGCTGACAAGAGGGTTTGGAGATTTTGCAAGATATTTAAGTGAAAAAACAGGAATGAAAGTAGAATATGTTCCTGTTGTGGATTATGCTGCAGTTGTTACGGCATTTGAGCGGGGAGAAATAGATATGGTATGGTTCGGAGGTCTTACCGGCGTACAGGCACGTTCCCTTGTTCCCGAAGCCGAAGCGGTAGCTCAGAGACCGAGTGATGAAAAGTTTCAGTCGGTATTCATAAAGCAGAAAGGATTACAGATAACAGATTTAAACGGGATAAAAGGTCACAGTTTTGCTTTCGGAAGTGAAAGTTCTACTTCCGGACATTTAATGCCAAGATTTTTCCTTGAAAAAGAAGGGATAAATCCTGATAAGGATTTTGACGGTTCTCCCATTTACAGCGGTTCTCACGACAAGACATACGGACTTGTGGAAGCCGGAAGTGTACAGGCAGGTGCAGTAAATAAACAATACTGGGATAAAGCCGTAAAGGAAAAGAAAGTAAATACTGATAAAGTTGAAGCATTTTACATTACTCCTGAATTTTATGATTATCAGTGGACGATAAATGATGTGGATAAAAAATTCGGTAAGGGAACAAAGGAAAAAGTGAAACAGGCTCTGTTAAATATGAAAGCAGGAGATTCTGAAATATTGAACCTGCTTTCTACCGATAAATTTATACCGACTGAAAATAGTAATTATAAAGATATAGAAAAAGTGGCAAAATCTTTAGGGATTATAAAGTAGAGGAGAAAATGGACAGAAAAAATATACTGGATATAAAAAGAGTGACAAAAAAATTAAACGGAGAAACAGTTCTTAAGAATATAAATTTAAATGTGGATAAAGGGGAAATTATAGCACTTATAGGTCCGAGCGGAGCAGGGAAATCGACTTTAATGAATCTGATTGTAGGAATGCTGAAACCTGATGAGGGGGAGATACTTATAGATAACAGCAGGATATCCGAAATGAATAATAAACAGTCGGCTAAAAAAGTAGGAATGCTGAGACAGCAGTTTGATCTGGTGGAAAATATAAATGTTGTGCATAATGTACTGATAGGAAGATTTAATGAATGGGGATTCTTAAAGTCGTTTATTTCTTTATTCCGACCTCAAGATATTGAATATGCAAGGACTGCTCTCAGGAAAATGGGAATAGAAGATAAAATATACGAACCTGCTTCGGAACTGTCAGGAGGTCAGAAACAGAGGGCGGCTATTGCCCGTCTGCTCGTACAGAATCCTCTGCTAATTCTCGCAGATGAACCTGTCTCCTCCCTTGACCCTGCCAATGCCGAAAATGTACTTACACTTATAACGGAACTGGCTAAAAATCAGGAGAAAACCCTTATTGCAAGCATGCATTCAATAGAATATTCCAGACAGTTTTTTGATAGGATAATAGGAATGAAAGAGGGGAAAATAGTTTTTGATGACAAAGTCGGGAATATCGATAATAATATGATTAATATTCTTTATGACGGTGAGATAAATGAATAATACACAGAAATATATTTTTAACAATAGAAGAAAAATTCTGACTTTCATCCTGCTTGCTGTTTTTCTGATAAATATTTTAAAAATTGACAATAATAAGGGAATATTCCATAGTGGAGGGTACAGTACACTTAAATCAATATTCTCTTCCCTGCTTTCTCCCGATTTATCTTTTGATATTGTCGTTCTTGCTTTAATTTCATGCTGGAAAACTTTTGCATATGCTCTTATGAGTATATCTCTTGCTTTAATTACCGCGTTTCCTTTAGGTGTTTTGGCATCGGGAATACTTTTTCCCAATAAGTATATCGTATTACCGGTGAGAGCGTTAATAGGATTTTTGCGTGCTATACATGAATTAATATGGGCCTGGATTTTTGTTGCGGCAGTAGGACTTAATCCTGTGGGAGCCGTATTTGCCCTTGGAATACCGTATACAGGATATTTAGGGAAAATTTTTGCGGATATTTTAACGGAAGTTCCTCAGGCTCCCATAAATGCATTGAAAATATCAGGAGCAGGAAAACTTCAGACACTGTTTTACGGATATTTGCCTTCAGCTTTTCCCGATATGTTCAGTTATACAATGTACAGGCTCGAATGTGCTGTACGTTCATCTTCGGTTCTTTCATTTGTAGGACTCGGAGGAATAGGATTTCAGATACAGCTGTCACTTCAGGATTTGAAGTATAATCAGGTGTGGACATTTATGTTTTTCCTGATTATCATGATACTCGGAATAGATAAATGGGGCTATGAAATAAGAAGGAGAATAGGATAAATGAGAAGAAATAGGAGCAGATATTTTATAAAATATTCTTTTTTCATTTTCTGTCTACTGATATTAATATCATGGATTTATATTTTTATAGATACTCCTGAAAATATATCAAAACTTTTTAGTTTGGGAAATTTAAAATATTTTAACAGGTTTCTTCAGAGACTATTTGGAAAAAATGAAGAAAATCCTGCATTTTTCGATGTTGAGATGTGGCAACAGGCACTGTTTCTGATGGGACAGACTTTTAAAATGGGAATATCGGCCATAGGAATTGCTTCCATAGGAATGATGATTTTTGTTCTTCCTTCTGCCAGAAATATTGCAGATGGAAGTTTGACACTTCATAAACGTTGGTATTATATGCTTTTTTATTATATAAGTAAATCAATATTTCTTATAACGAGAGCAATTCCTGAACTTATGTGGGCAATGATCCTCATATTTATACTTAAACCCGGTATTTTGCCCGGAGCTATAGCTTTAGGTCTACATAATATGGGAGTGTTGGGAAAATTGTGCGGGGAAGTAATAGAAGACATGAATGAAAAATCTGTCCAAAATATGGTTCTTAATGGAGCGGGACAGTTACAGTTATTATTTTACGGAATTTTACCTGACATTATGCCTAAATTTATAAATTATATTTTATACAGATTTGAAAATATAATACGTGCAACTTTAATAGTAGGCTTTGTCGGAGCAGGAGGTCTGGGATTACAGTTTAAACTTGCAATGAGTTATTTCAAATATTCCGAAATATTACTGTATCTTTTATGTTACTTGTTTTCGGTATATATTACCGATATAATATCGGCTATGGTCAAAAAATTTATAAAGTAGAAAATAATTGAAACGGGCCTTATATTGATTGAAAAAACTGTAGGAGAAAATCCGGCAGTTTCTTAAAGTTCATATTTTTAGGATTTATATATTGACTGTATTGTCGTCAAGTGCAATTTCGATTATCTGTCCTAAATATTTTATATTTAAATGAAAACGAATGTTAAACTATATAAAATGCGGTGAATGCGGTATTTATAAAAAAATAAAATTTTTATATTGCTTTTTGGCAATTTATAATGTATAATTACATTATATTGTAAAACGGGAGTGGATGAGTTCTGGTGTGCTCTCCGGTCTTCAAAACCGGTGTGAGGGGTTAAGAGCCTCTTAGGTGGGTTCGATTCCCACACATTCCCGCCAATATTGAAAAAATGAAATTAAAACCGATATATATTCAGATACCGCTTAAATAAATATAATTTAGGCGGTATTTCTGTTTTACGGTACTTTGAAAAAAAAGGAATAAATGTTATAATAAAATTGTAATTAAAATAGTCGGGAAGGAGAATGTATGGAAAATAAAAAAATGAACATGACAATCTGTGGCGGGTGAAATTCCAAAATAGGGCCGGGAGCTCTTTCGGATTTATTAAAGGATTTACCTAAAAAAGAAGATGAAAATTTAATAGTAGGATATGAATCTTCAGATGATGCCGCAGTATATAAAATATCCGATGATAAAGCTATTATCCAGACATTGGACTTCTTTACTACAATGATTAACGATCCTTATTTATACGGACAGATTGCTGCGACCAATGCACTCAGTGATATTTATGCAATGGGAGGAAAGGTAATATCGGCTTTGAATATAGTGGCTTTTCCCGAAAAAATGGATATGGAAATTTTACAGCAGATATTAAAGGGAGGAGCGGAAAAAGTGCATGAAGCCGGAGGCGTCCTTGCAGGAGGTCATTCAATTCATGATTTGACGCCTAAGTACGGGCTCTCAGTTACGGGAATTGTCCATCCTGATAAAATACTGATGAACAACAGCTGTAAAGTCGGAGATGCCCTGATAGTGACAAAGCCTTTGGGAGTAAGCATTATTAATTCGGCTTATATGATAAATGAATGCTCGGAGGAAACATTTGAAATCTGTGTCAGACAGATGACTACATTAAATAAATATTCGGCAGAAATTATGGAAGATTATCCTGTAAACAGTTGTACCGATATAACAGGATTCGGATTTTTGGGACATCTTGTGGAAATGCTTGATAATAAATATTCAGCGGAAATTTTATCGGAAAATATACCTGTATTGCCTGAAGCTCACCGTTGTGCAGGGGAATTTATAATTACTTCGGGAGGTCAGCTGAACAGAAATTATCTTCAGGATAAAGTTGAATTCAGAGTTAAAGATTTCGCACTGGAGGAAATAATGTATGATCCTCAGACATCAGGCGGACTGCTTATAAGTATTCCTTCTGAATATGCGGAGGAACTGTTGGAAAAGCTGAACAGACTTGAAATAAAGAGTGCCATAGTAGGAAGAGTTACGGAAAAACAGCATAAAGATGTGATAGTTCTGTAAAAAGTCCGATTATACCGAAAATATTCTGCAAGTGGACTTGAGGCTTGTGAATAGTATTAAGAATTATTGTCAAATAAATCAGTCTGCATTTAAGACAGATTTTATAATAAAGCTGATAAAATAATAACGACAGTGGGGTATTTTGGTAGGAATGAAAATACTTTTAATTTTGTGTACAGGAAATAATGTAGGATTGCCGTAAATTAAATACAGCTTATATTTAAAATGTCCGACTTTATTGTTTGTAAATAAGGATAATGTTTTAGTTTGAATTTTTCAGTTTTTTCGGACAGAATTGAGTTAAAAGGCAAATTTGCAGATTGTTTTATATTTTTACTATTTATATGATGTGATAAACTGTATGATAAAAAGATTTAAGAAATTAAAAAATTAAAAAAAATTATAAAGAAAAAATTTATAAGGAGAAGGAATGAAAAAATATGAATTAAATGCTAAAGGAATGGCATGTCCGTTACCTGTAGTGCAGACAAAAAAGCTTCTTGGAGAATATGATATTGTAGAAACGACGGTGGATAATGTTATTGCTACTCAAAATCTCGAAAAACTGGCAGTTCAGCTAAATTATAATTTTAACCTTGAAAAAATATCCGATGAAGAATATAAAATAACAATATCAAATAAAAATATTGAAAATAACGGAAACAATGGGTTTCAGAAAGACGGAAGTGATGAAAACACCGAAGTATTCAAAGAAAATTATGTAGCGGTAATTAATAAGAAAGTAATGGGACACGGCAGTGAAGAACTCGGAAATAAACTTATAAAGGCATATTTATATACTTTATCCGAGCAGGAAATACTGCCGAAAAAAGTAATTTTTTATAATGAAGGGGCAATACTCGTAGATAAAAACAGAAGTCATGTTTTATCGGAATTGAAAGAGCTTGAAAATAAAGGCGTAGAAATTGTCTGCTGCGGAGTATGCCTTGACTACTATAATGTGGAAATTGCAGTAGGAAAGCCGACAAATATGTATTTTATTGTGGAGGACATGCGAAAAAATAAAGTGATTCATCCGTAGGTGCAAATATGATAAAAGAAGGATTAGTAGTGTTTTATGATACCCATGATTCTATAAAGGCTGACAACATCTGTCTGTCTCAAAATGTCAATGCCGATTTAGTTCCTGTACATCCTAATATTTCTTTAGGCTGCGGCTTTATGCTGAAAACAGACTGGAATAATTTCAGTAGTCTTATACAGTTGTTGGAAAGTGAAGATATAAGATACAGGGCATTGTATTATTCGGAAAAATTAGGGATAAAGCGTGAAATAGAATTATTGTATGAAGATGAAAACTGATTTGCGGAAAAGTTATAATTATTTTAAGAAAGAGAGAAACTTATGAGTAATATAATAGTAGGAACGGCAGGGCATATTGATCACGGAAAGACAACCCTGATTAAAGCTCTCAGCGGCATTGAAACTGATACGACGGCAGAAGAGAAAGAACGTGGAATGTCGATTAATCTGGGATTTGCCTATTTTGATCTGCCGAGCGGAAAAAGATGCGGAGTCGTAGATGTTCCGGGGCATGAAAAATTTATAAAGAACATGCTTGCGGGAGTTAGCGGAATTAATCTTGTACTACTTTTAGTAGATTCAAGAGAAGGAATAATGCCTCAGACAAAGGAGCATGCGGACATACTTTCACTGTTGGGAGTGGAAAACTATATAATAGTAATGACAAAGGCGGATTTGGCGGAAGACGGTTACAGGGAGCTTGTAAGAGAGGAAATAGAGGATTTTATAAAAGGAACTCCTCTTGAAAACAGTCCTATAATTGAAGTGGACTCTGTAAGCCGAAGAGGAATAGAAACTCTTCTCAGGGAAATTGACGTTCAGACTGAAAAAGTGACTGAAATGAAAAAGAGTAAAAATGCAAGACTCAATGTTGACAGGGCTTTTCAGGTAAAAGGGTTCGGAACCGTAGTTACGGGAACTTTAACTGAAGGGGAAATTTCAGTAGGAGATGAACTGGAGATATATCCTAAAAATATTAAGACAAAAGTCAGAAATATTCAGGTACATAAGGAAGACGTAAAAACAGCTTATGCAGGACAGAGAACGGCAATAAGCCTGAGTAACGTAAAAGTCGAAGAAACAGGGAGGGGATGTACTCTTGCAACTCCCGATACGCTGACTCGGACATATATGCTTGATACTGAAGTGAAAATAATAAATAATCCTGATTCAGAGCTTGAATTATGGGACAGAGTAAGAGTGTACACGGGAACCTCCGAAGTAATGGCAAGAATAGTTCCTCTCGGCAATGAAATACTTGAAGCGGGAAAAAGCGGATTTGCACAGCTTCGTCTAGAAGAGGAAGTTTCAGTTAAAAATTATGACAAGTTTATTATAAGAACTTATTCGCCTATGGTTACTGTAGGAGGAGGAGTTATTTTAGATGTTGCTCCTAAAAAACATAGCAGATTTAATGAAGAAATTCTAAATAAGTTGAAGGTCAGACTACAAGGAAACAGTAAAGACCTGATTTCAAATTATATTTTAACGGCTCATAATTATCTGATTACTTCCGAAGAAATTTCCAAAGATCTCGAACAGGATATGGTCAATGTATCATCAGATTTGTCCGAACTGGCGGGAGAAGGAACAGTATATGAAACGACGGCAGGCTATATTCATAATAAGAAATATGAGGAACTTCGTGAAAAGATTTCGGATATGACGGGAGAATATCATAAAAAATATAAGCTGAAATCGGGAATATCCAAAGCCGAACTGTTTTCAAAATTTAAAATAAGTCAGAAAGAACTTACGGCAATAACTGAACTACTTATAAACAATAAAATTTTAAAAATTGAAGGAAACTTTATTTCTCTTTATGATTTTGAAGTAAAGTATGATTCTGAGCAGCTGAAGGAAAAGGAACGTATAGAAAAAATTCTTTTGGAGACCAGATTTACGCCACCCGGTATAAAAGAGCTGACAAAAGGAAATAAAGGAATTAATGAATTACTGAATTCACTTGTAGGAGTGACTCTTGTTAGACTGGATGAAGATATAGTCGTTCATAGAAAAATATTTGAAGAAGCTGAAAGAAAAGTTCTGAAACATTTTGAGACCAATAAAAAACTGACATTAGCCGAATTCCGTGATATGACGGGCTCCAGCAGAAAATATGCACTGCCTGTTCTGGAATATATGGACAGACAGGGGATAACAAAAAGAGTTGAAGATTACAGAGTTTTAGGAAAGTAAAAAGCGATCTTTCAGTTTTAAAAATTAACGAAATATTTAGTAAGAAGGAGAAAACTTATATTTTATGTCATATTATTTTGATTACGGAGCAACATCTTTAAAAAAACCCGAAAGTGTAGCTAAAAAAATTTATGAAATTCTGTCATCGGGAAAATATGCCAGTCCTTCAAGAGGAAGTTACAGAGAAGCGAAAAATGCCTTTTCCGAAATATATAAATCCCGTAAGACAGTAGCCGATTTTTTCGGTCTGAGTGATGAAAAATATCTTATATTTACGGGAAATTCTACTGAAGCACTGAATGTGGCAATAAAAGGAATACTGAAAAAAGGAGATCACGTAATTACTACAAAAATGGAACATAATTCGGTATTACGTCCCATTTATCAGCTTTCCATAGAAAAAGAGATAGAGTATACTGTTGTAGACAGTGATTCAGACGGAATTGTCCTATATGATGCAATAGAAAAGCATATAAAAAGTAACACGGTTCTTCTTGTGATAACTCATTCGTCCAATGTTACCGGAAATATAACCGATATTGGAAGAGTATCTAAAATTTGTAAAAAACACGGTATTTTAATCCTTGTAGACGGTTCACAGACAGCCGGTGTAATAGATATTAATATTGAAAAATCAGGAATAGACGTTTACTGTTTTACAGGGCATAAAAGTCTGTTCGGACCGCAAGGAACAGGCGGTTTATGCATCGGAAACAGGAATGTGGAAATTGCTGCATATAATGTCGGAGGAAGCGGAATAAAAAGCTTTGACGAAGAACATCCGTCAGAGTATCCTGTACGCCTTGAAGCAGGGACTTATAATATGCCGGGTATAGCAGGACTTGCAGAAGGTATACGTTATATTAAAGAACAGGGTATAGAAAATCTTTATAAAAAGCAGTTGGATTTTGCAGACAAATTTTATAATGAACTTAAGGAACTGAAATATCTTGAATTTTACGGGAATTTTAAAAAAATGAGAACAGCTATAGTCTCCTTTAATTTTAAAGGTGTACCTTCAGCAGATGTAGCGGAGGTATTGGAAGAAAAATATAATATTGCAGTGAGGGCAGGAACACACTGTTCTCCCTTGATGCATAAGCATTTCGGAACGGAAAAGCAGGGAATGGTGAGATTTTCATTTTCAAGTATGAATACTGAAGATGAGGTAATTTATGCAATAAATGCTATAAAGGAAATAGCAGAAAATATATAAACGGGAATTAAATAAATTCCGTATTTTATTATATAAAGGAGAAAAAATGAAACATCTGTTATCAAAAATACCGTCTGTAAATAAAATTTTATTGACAGATACAGTAAAACAACTGTTGAATGAATATCCCGAAATATTTGTGAAAGATATTCTGAAAAAGGAAATAGATAATATTAAAACGGAGGTTCTGCAAGGCAGATTAACAGAAATTCCGTCAATGAGCAAAATTACGGAAAAACTGTCGGAAGAAGTAAGAAAACAGGACAGATTTTCCTTAAGACGCGTTATCAATGCAACAGGAACAATGCTGCATACAAATCTCGGGCGTAGTCTTTTAAGTGAACATGTAAAGGAACATTTAATAGAAACGGCATTTAATTATTCAAATCTGGAATTTGATATTGAAGGGAAAAAAAGGGGAAGCCGTTACAGTCATCTTACGGATATTATAAAAAGGCTGACAGGAGCTGAAGATGTCCTCGTAGTGAATAACAATGCTGCAGCTGTAATGCTGACACTTAATACATTGACAGAGGGTAGGGAGATAATAGTGTCAAGAGGAGAACTTGTGGAAATCGGAGGAGCATTCAGAATACCCGAAATCATTAAATTAAGTGGAGGAATTCCTCATGAAATAGGAACAACGAACAAAACACATTTAAAGGATTATGCTGACGCAATCAATGAAAATACGGCAGCACTGCTGAAAGTACATACAAGTAACTATAAAATAACAGGATTTACAAAGGAGACGAGCAATGGAGAAGTAGCAGAACTTGCTCATAAACACGACCTTGTAGCTATAAATGATTTGGGAAGCGGACAATTTGCGGATTTCAGAGAATACGGACTGCCTTACGAGCCGACTGTAAAAGAAGTACTGGACAGCGGTATGGATATAGTAACATTTAGTGGGGATAAACTTTTAGGAGGACCTCAGGCGGGAATAATTGTAGGAAAGAAAAAATATATAGAAAAAATGAAGAAAAATCAGCTTACACGTGCTCTTCGTGTGGATAAAATGACTATTGCGGCATTGGAAGCCACTCTTAAATTGTATCTTGATAAAGACAGAGCTTTGAAAGAAATACCTACATTGTATATGATTTCGGTTTCAAAAGAAAAGCTTTTTGAAAAAGCACGAAAGTTTACAGGACAGTTAAAATCTGACGATTTTTCAGCTGAAATAATTGAAGACTGGGCGGAAATCGGAGGGGGAAGTTACCCCGGAAGTTATTTGGAAAGTGTTGCAGTAAAGCTGACACATAATATAAAATCCTCCACGGAAATAGAAAAAAAATTACTTTCCGTAGAAATACCTATTATTACACGAATTAAAGAAAATAGTATTATTCTTGATATGAGAACTTTAAGAGAAGATGAATTTGATATAGTGGTGAAAAGCTTGGAAAATTGTAAATAATATATTTTCAACTTTTTTTGTAAAAAAGGTTGAATCAAAAAACAATTCAACACAAATGTTTTTTTCGTGAGGGCTCATTGCCGCCCTCACACTCCTGCTATCGGCTACAAAAT